>CAJYRU010000385.1 GCA_913777295.1 uncultured Sphingomonas sp.
GAAGTGACATGACCCGCCCGTAGCGGCCCCGACAACACAGCTTGAGGGGCAATCATCATGACGAACGGCCAGAGCGGTCGGCGAATCCGCCGGTATCGCAACGCTATCCTTTTGACCTCCATCCTGACGGTCGCGGCACCATCAGCGGCCTGGGCGGGGCCGGGCAATGCGGACCCGCAGACCGGCTTTGCGAAGGACGGCGACATCACCGTCACCGGCCGCCGGGACAAGGAGGGCGCGCCGACCGAGATGCAGGTCGGGGCGTTCCGCAACCAGTCGCTGCTCGACACGCCGCTGACCGTGACGGTGATCGACCGCAACCTGCTCCAGGCGCAGGACGCGCGCGGGCTGGACGACGCGCTGCGCAACGTCGCGGGCATCACCCAGCAGGGCAACAGCCCGCTGACCGCGAACAGCTATGCCGCGCGTGGCGTGGTCGCCAATCCTCGTACCAATTTCCGCCTGAACGGCACGCTGCCGATCATCAACTATCTGCCGATCCCGATCGAGAACAAGGAACGGGTCGAGGCGCTGAAGGGCGTGTCGGCGCTCTATTACGGCTTCACGAGCCCATCGGTCATCGTCAACATGGTGACGAAGCGGGCAGGGCGCGATCCCGTCACCGACTTCCGCCTGGATACCGATGTCGAGGGGACGTACGGTATCGGCGCCGATGTCGGGCGGCTGTTCGGCAGCAATGGGCAGTTCGGGATGCGGCTGAACGGCTATGCCGCACATCTGGAGACGCCGTTCGACGGCGTCCACGGCTATCGCTGGCTGACCAGCGGCGCCTTTGACGTGCGGCCGACCGACCGGCTGTCGCTGCAGTTCGACATCGAACATTATGAGCGCAAGATGGCCGAGCCGGGGTCGGTCCTGTTGCCTAATCCGGTGGGCGCGGTGAAGGGCGTCGGCGGCACCGTCACCCTGCCGCCCTATCCGAACCCGCATCTGCGCTTCGCACCGACCGATGCGGCCTATGTCGGGCGGGTGACGAACGGGCTGGCGCGGCTGAACTACAAGATCGATGAAAATTGGTCTGTCCATGTCGATGGCGGCATCGCGCGCCTGCACCGCAGCCGCTGGATCGTCGACATCAACCCGGCCAACTATACGACCGGCGCGGCGACCCTGATCGGCTATGTCAGCCCGAGCGAGGATTTCGGCAACAACAGCATGCGCGCCGAGATCAACGGCGTCATCACGACCGGCATCCTGCGTCAGGAGATCCTGGCGGGATATGCTGCCAACCATTTGTGGGAAGGGGCGGCCGCGACCAACAGCTTTACGGGGCTGAGCAACTATTACGCGCCGCCCGCCGTCCCGACCTCGGCCCTGACGTTCACGCCCAAGTCGGCGGCTTTCATGCAATATACCGACGACAAGGGCTTCTACCTCATGGACACCGCGCATGTCGGCGACGCGCTGACCGTAATCGGCGGGGCGCGTCAGTCGAGCTTCCGGGTCGAGAAGGTTGGCACGACGCCGTTCCAGCTCGACAAGGTGTCGCCGATGGCCGCCGTGATTGTCCATCCGGTCGCCCAGGCCAGCCTGTACGCCTCCTATGTCGAAGGTCTGGAGAGCGCGGGCACCGCACCGCTGACCGCCGCCAATGCGGGCGCGATCCTGCCGCCGCTGGTCAGCCGCCAGAAGGAGGTCGGCGTCAAGGCCGATGCCGTCGGGGCGACCGCCAGCCTGGCCTATTTCGACATCGACCGGCCCTCCACCTATATCGATGCGAACAACATCTTCGTCAGCGACGGCCGCGCCCGGTTCCGGGGTGTCGAGGCGTCGTTCCAGGGGCGGATATTGCCCGAGTTGATCGGTGCGGCCTCCTGGCAGTTTCTCGACGCGGTGCAGGTCAAGACCAGCGTTGCGGCCCAGAACAATCGCCATGTCATCAACGCGCCGCGCTACGCCGGATCGGCTTTCCTGGTTTATCGCCCGCATTGGCTTGAGGGGGCCGAACTGAACGGCGGGGTCTATTATACCGGGCGTCGCTCCGACGATTTGCAGGACCGGGTCTTCCTGCCCGGCTATGCGACGGTCAGCCTGGGTGCCGCGTATCGCGTGACCCGCGCGGACGCCCATGCCATCACCATCCGGGTGACCGCCGACAATCTGCTCAACAAGACCTATTGGGCGACAGGTGGCGAGACGCATCTGTACGTCGGCACGCCGCGCACCGTTCGCCTGACGCTGGGTGCGGGCTTCTGATACCGGGCCGGGGCGGTGCGGACCGTCCCGGCCATTTTCCCAGGGAACTTCATGGCCATGCCATCCTCTTCTCCCCGGCCGCGCGGCCAGTGGGCGCGTGCCTTGCGTCGCTATCACCGGCTGATCGGCCTGTTCTTTACCCCCGCGATCCTGTTCTTTGCGGTGACGGGCGCGCTCCAGACGCTGGAGCTGCATGAAGCCAGGCACGGGCCGGTTCCCGCCTGGCTGTCCGCTGCGGCGAGCCTGCATAAACACCAGCGGCTGTCGAAGCCCAAGCCACCCGCCGCGGTCGCAGCTTCGGCAGCAGTCGGACCAGCATCGCCAGCACCGCGCGAGCACATCGCATTGCGCCTGTTCGTCGTCCTGATGGCAATCGCCCTGGCGGTGTCGGCGATCTCGGGGTGCGCGATCGCGCTTCACCTGCGCACGACGCGGCGCGAGGCGGTCATCATGCTGGTCGCGGGCGTGGTCGTGCCGGTGATCCTCTATACTTTTTGAGCACTATCCCACCCGTTGATCGTGCGGCCGCGAATGTTTCGCTCCCCTGCCGCCGCGCTGGACGTTCGACTGGGCGGTGATGATGGGATCACACCTTTCAACCGCCGAATTAGCATGACCGAAACCGGGCATTTGCCGACACGAACGAATGGCGGAAGCTGGGAACGTAGATAGTCGCCTGAACGATCGATTCAGGGTCGTCGTCGCGGTATGGCAGGGTGGCTGCTACCGTCCAAGTCGACCCTAAGACATCTGCGTGAGCGGAGCGACTTCCTTCAAGGCCTGATTTGTGCGGTGTGCGACGAGCGATACGTCCTGCAACGCCCGTCAATCTGGTGATCCCCCAATAGAGCGAAGGGTACGCGTAGCCCTCGATCAATCAGAAAGAATTGATCGTATTTATCGTTTAGTCGCAATCGACGTTACCAGATATTGAGCCTGCGTCCTTGGGGAGTAGCTACCTGCAGTAGCGGGGTTGCCGTCAACATCCTTGAGCCATCGGCTCGTGGCGGTAGCAGCAGGTTCGTCCTGCCCGGCGAGACCAATGATGCAGCACTCCGCTTTGTGGCCACGGGTGCATGCATCATTTGGTTTGC
>CAJYRU010000386.1 GCA_913777295.1 uncultured Sphingomonas sp.
CGCAATCGATCCTGAACGCCCCTACCCGGCTGATGAAGGACATCGGCTATGGCAAGGGCTATGCCTATGACCATGACCGGGAGGACGGGTTTTCGGGCGCGAACTACTGGCCCGACGACATGCCGCCGGCGCGCTTCTACGAACCCACCGGGCGCGGGTTCGAACAGCGGATCGCCGAGCGGATGGCGTGGTGGGACGAACGACGGCAGACGAAGTGAGCAGGCGCTTCACCCGGTTCGCCGCGGTCGACTGGTCGGGACAGGCGGTCGCCCGCCCCGCCGGGCTGGCGGTGGCGGTCGCGGAGGCAGGCGATGGCGGCCCGGCGCTGGTCACCCGGGACGGCGGCTGGTCACGCGACGACATTCTCGACGGGCTGACGATGCTGGCCGAGACCCGGGCGGACATGCTGATCGGGTTGGACCTGTCGCCTGCCCTCCCCTTTGCCGATGCCGGCGGCTATTTCCCCGGCTGGACCGGATCGCCCACCGATGCACAGGCGCTGTGGGCGCTGGTCGACCGCATCGCGGCGGACGACCCGCATCTGGCGGCGACCTCGGTCGTGAACGACGACGAACTGTCGCGCCATTTCCGCCGGCACCGGGCGCTCGGCGATCGATTCGGACAGGGACGCGGCCGGTTGCGGCTGTGCGAGGAGCGACAGCGTGCGGCCGGTTTTTCACCGACCAGCTGCTTCAACCTAGTCGGTGCGGCGCAGGTCGGCAAATCCAGCCTGACGGGAATGCGGGTACTGCACCGGCTGAATGGGCGGATACCGGTCTGGCCGTTCGATCCGCTGCCGGACTCAGGGCCGGTGATCGTCGAAATCTACACGACCATCGCCGCACGGGCCGCCGGGGTCCGCGCGGGCCGCAGCAAGCTGCGCGACGCCGATCAGCTGGACGCCGCGCTGGCGATGCTGGGCAGTGCGCCGCACGTGCCATCGCCGCGCTATGACGATCATGCGACCGATGCGCTTCTCAGCGCCGCATGGCTGCGTCGGGTGGCGCACGATCCGGCGCTCTGGACCCCGCCGGCGCTGTCGCTGCAAATCGCGCGGACCGAAGGCTGGACCTTCGGCGTGGTTTGAGATTGTGGTTCGCCGAACCGCTTGGTAAGCGACGTGCGGCGTGCCCCGTTACGTTAATGGTAAACGGCTTCCTTTGTAACGAAGAGACGCGGGTTCGATTCCTGCACGGGGCACCAGCCGATCAGTTCATGCTCGCGCGCAATCGCCCCGCGACATCCTCCAGCGTCACCCCGGCCAGCTGATCCGTCCCCTCGCCCGCGCGCAGCACGGTCGCGATGTTCAGCATGATCTGCGTCACATGGTCGATCGACTGCAGCCCGGTCAGGTGCCGGCGCAGCGTCGTTTCGTCGCTGCCCAGTTCGAACGCCAGCTCGCCGAGCAGCCGCGACGCCCGCTCCAGCTCGCCGGCCAGCGCCTCGCCCAGTTCGGGCGAGGCGACGAGGGTCCGCTGGGCGCTCATTTCGAACACAGCTTCAGGACGCCGGCGGCCAGTGCGTCGGCCGCGACCGGCTGCGTGACCATGCCGCGGGCCAGCGTATGGCCACCGCCACTTTCGGCAGGCGAGAAGGCATAGCCACCCGCGCCCAGCATCGCCTTCAACCCGCCGCCGCCATCTTCGCTGCCATCGATCAGCAGCACGCCCGCCGCGTTCGATCCCGCCGCCTTGGCGGCAGCGGCGAACAGCAGCGAGATCGACGGACGCTCGCCCGCCACCGGATCGCGTGCCAGCAGCCGCAGCTTGCCCGAGGGCCAGGCATCGACCACGACGTGGTGATCGCCCTGCGGCGCGAAGTAGATCGTGCCCTGTTCGATCGCCATGCCGTCCTGCGCCACGACTACCTTGGGGGCGACCTGCGACGCGAGCTTCTCGACCATGCCCTCGACCAGGCCCGGTCCCAGATGCTGGACGACGATCGTCGGCGGGCAATTGGGCGGGAACTGCCCGAACAGGTGGAACATCGACGCGGTGCTCGACGCATCGCCGCCGACCACCAGCAGGCGGCCGTTCCAGTCGATCGGCCGTGCGGCCGACGCCACCTTGGGCATCTTGACCGGCGCGTTGCGGGCCGACTTGATCCGCTTGCCCAGCTTGGCGATGATCGCGTTCAGCTCCGCCGGGGCCGCCACGCGGGGCTTGGGCAGGCAGTCGATCGCGCCCAGGCGCAGCGCCTCGATCGTCTCGCCCGCGCCATCGGTGGTGCGGGTCGAGAACATGATGACCGGCATCGGCTTCGATTCCATGATCTCGGCCAGATATTCGATGCCGCTCATCCCCGGCATTTCCACGTCGAGCGTCATGACGTGCGGCTTCAGCGACGCCACCATCGAGCGCGCTTCCTCGGCGCCATCGGCCAGTCCGACGACCTCGACACCCGGAATCCGTTCGAGCGCGCCCGAAATGAGCGCCCGCATGGTCAGGGAGTCGTCGACGACGAGAACCTTGGTGCTAGCAGCCATGATGTGATTGTCCCAAAAAGATTACGCGGTACTTCAAGCGGCTTCGGCGACCGGCTGGTCGACCAGACGGTCGAGCGCCAGCACCAGGATCATGCGGTTGTCGATCGTCGCCAGTCCTTCGAGGAAGCGGGACGCCTCGGCATCGCCGATGTCGGGGATCGGCTGCATGGCGTCGGGGTGAATCGACACGATGTCGTTCACCGCATCGACGATGATGCCCTGCAGCTGTTCGCCGATCCGCACGACGATGATGACGTGGCGCGCCGACGGGTCGGTCACGCCCCAGTTCAGCCGGTGGCGCAGGTCGAACACCGGCAGCACCACGCCGCGCAGGTTCACGACACCGCGGACATAGGGCGGCACGTTGGGCAGCGGCGTGGCCGGCGACCAGGCGCGAATCTCGCGGATCGCCATGATGTCGACGCCCAGGATCTGGTCGCCCAGCTGAAAGGTGATAAGTTGGCGAGACATGGGGGGTTCCTTATCGCGCAAGAGGGTCAGTGCAGCACGCGACGGATCGCGGCGGCCAGCTTTTCGGGATGAAACGGCTTCACGATCCAGCCGGTAGCACCGGCGTCGCGCGCGCGCTGCTTCTTTTCGTCGGAACTCTCGGTAGTTAGCACGAGGATCGGCAGGCTGCGCCGTCCCTGCCCGCGGACTTCGGCGATCAGGCCGAAACCGTCCATGCGCGGCATGTTGATGTCGGTGATGAGCAGGTCGGGCTGGAACCCGTCCAGCTTCTCGAGCGCATGGACGCCGTCTTCGGCCTCCACGACGCTATATCCCAAATCGGTCAGTGCGACGCGCAGCAGCATCCGCATACTGGGCGAATCGTCCACGGTCATGATCGTCTTGGCCACGGTATGAGGCTCCCTCGGTGCAAATTCGGTCATCAGAAAAACTCCACGTCGCCGACGGCGGCGGGCGGCGGTGGCGGTGCGCGGACCACGATCGGCGGCGGTGCGGCGTCGACGACCGAGCGGCATCGCGCCAGCCCGACCGCCGCGCGAAACTCGACCCGTCGCGCCTGCGTACCACCCACATCCTCGCCGACCAGCGCGATGCGTTCATCGCGCAGGAACTGTCGCGCAAAGGCGATGTTGGC
>CAJYRU010000387.1 GCA_913777295.1 uncultured Sphingomonas sp.
GCACGATCCGTAACGGTCGCAGGGTGAGCGCGGCGGAGGCGTTCCTGAAGCCCGCGAAGCGTCGCGCCAATCTCCAGGTCGAAACCAGGTTTTCCGTCGACCGCGTGACTTTCGAGGGCACGCGGGCGACCGGCGTCGTGGGGCGCCGCGATGGCGTACCGGTCACGTTCATCGCGAAGCGTGAAGTGATCATCAGCACGGGTGGCCTGTTCAGCCCCCAGCTGCTGCAACGCTCCGGCATCGGCCCCGCATCGGAACTCTCGGCGCTCGGCGTTCCGGTCGTCCACGATGCCCCCGGCGTCGGGAGCAACCTGCTCGAGCACCGGCTCCAGATGATGCACTATCGGTTGAACCGGCCGATCAGCGCCAATCCTCAGCTCCGCGGGCTTGGCCTGATGCAAAGTGCCCTTCGCTACGCGCTGCGGCGCAAGGGCGTGCTGGCGGCAGGGTCCTATGACGTGGGTGCGTTCTTCAAGAGCGACCCGTCGCTGGACCGCCCCGACTGCGAATTGCTCATGGCGCCGTACGGCTATCTCTTTCAGCCCGACGGCACGACCAAGATCCCGGACTATCCGAGCTTTCACATGTTCGGTTATCCCCTTAGATCCCGCAGCAAGGGCACCATCCGACTGGCAAGCGCCGACCCGGATGTTCCGGCGATCATCAAGCCGAACTATTTGTCCGACCCCTACGACCAGACGGTCACGGTCGCCATGTTCCGGTTCATCCGTCGGCTGACGGCGACATCGCCGCTGGCCGATGTTATCGCCGAGGAATTGTCCCCTGGCCTCCGCATCGAAAGCGACGAGGATATCATCAACTTGTACCGAACGAGTGGGCAGGCCGGCTATCATGCTTGCGGCACCGTCGCGATGGGGGGCGAGGACGCACCGCTGGATCCCGAACTGCGCGTACGCGGGGTGAGCGGACTGCGCGTCGTCGATGGTTCGATTATGCCGACGATGCTGTCCGCCAATACGAACGGACCGATCATGGCAGTCGGCTGGCGAGCCGCCGAACTGATCCTGCGTCGCCGTAACTAGAGGTGTGAGGCAAGGGCGCGTGCCAGTGGGCGCGACTTTTGCTTCCGATGCAACCTGCGCCAACAGCAAAACCAAACACAGTGTTTGTCGAATCTGGAGAGCGGGTGGCGGTCCGTGGACCGACACCCGCAACGCTCGAAGGGCATTCCGCCACTTCAGAATCAGAAGTTCACCGAACCTGCCAGTCCATAGGTGCGGGGCTTGCCAAATGTCGATACCTGGTTACCGCGGCCTCCCGACGGGGTGACGTCGCCCAAGGCCGGGCCGCTGCTGGCGAGATACAGATACCCTACTTACAGTATCTGTTGGTGATGTTGTGCATGAATACGGCGATTCCTGCGTTCGCTTTCCGCTAGTCGCGTCGGTGACACTGTCGCAACTCGCGCGGTTAGCCGTCGCCGACAGCGATGGCGTCTGACACTGAAGGCCAAACGCGTCCGACACGCCACGCTCGGCAAGTGTATTGCCGGATACCCGGTCACGGAGAGCCGCACATCCTGAAGGCGTCCTTCGCGCCGGTGGGCGGTGACGACGATATCGCCTGTATTCGCCGGTTGCTTTTCGGCGCTTTCTAGTGACGCGGCAGGTTCGGACGCCTGCGGCGGGGGCTGTTTCAGTCTGGTTGGACGCCGTGTTTGGTCATGGCCGTTCGCCACAAGCGTTAGCCGGCTGACCGCAGCAATCAGGAGTGCGCTTCTCCATGGTTCCTCCCTAGGACGATCAGGCACGAGCTCGGTGCCGCGATACGTTGTTCTGACCTGGAGCTTCCTCCTCGACCGCCCCGCAGGCGCTTCGGGACGGACGTTTGGCTGCAAGCATCACACTGGCGATGTCGGGCAGTTTCCTCTTGGGCAGCGGACGAAAGCCGGTCAGGACACGATCATGTCGAGGCCGCTCAGTTTCGTTACGACCGCTGGCGATGTGGCGACGCGCTTGGTGTCGAAGCGTCCTTCGACGGCGATGCGTGCCGCACGGGCGCATGAGGCGGTGCCGTATTTTTCGAGGGATTCGCGATGAGCAGCAATTATGCACCCGACGCAGAGACGCAGCTGGAAATCTATCGCAGGGTCGCGCTTCTGAAGGCCAACGACGAACGCAGCCGCAAGGTCATCAAGACCGGACGCCTCGTCATGCCCTATTATAGCTATCGCGGGCAGGAAGTGATCCCCGCTGCGATGATGACCGCGCTGAACGACGCGGATTATCTGGTGACCATCTATCGCGGCATCCACGACATGCTGGCCAAGGGCATGCCTCTCAAGGATCTGTGGGCGGAGGTCGCTGGCCGTGTCGATGGCACCTGCAAGGGCAAGGGCGGGCCGATGCACCTCACCTATCCCGACAAGGGAATCATGGTGACGACTGGCATCGTCGGATCGTCGATGCCGATCGCCTGCGGACTGGGCTGGGGATCGCAGCTGTCTGGCGACGGACGGGTCGCGGTCGCTACGTTCGGCGACGGGGCCTCGAACATCGGCGCGTTTCACGAGAG
>CAJYRU010000388.1 GCA_913777295.1 uncultured Sphingomonas sp.
GGCGTCATCGTCAGCCCCAGCAGCAAAAACAGGCCGTTCGCGGCGATAAACCCGACCGGCGCGCCCAGTTGCGGCACCATGCCATATCGTCCGCGCCAGCCCGGCGGCGCGTTTTCCACCGCCAGCAACGCCGCCCCGCCCCATTCGCCACCAAGCCCGAACCCTTGGCCGAAGCGCAACGCGCAGAGCAGCACCGGCGCAAGATACCCCGCCTGCGCAAACGTCGGCAGGAACGCGATCGCCAGCGTCGAGCCACCCATCAGCATCAGGCTGACCACCAGGGTGGACTTGCGCCCGATCCGATCGCCATAATGTCCGAACGCCCAGGCTCCGACCGGCCGCGCAAAGAACGCCACCGCCAGACTGCCATAGGCCGCGAGCAACTGCGCGGAAGGATCGCCCGCCGGGAAGAACAAGGGCCCGAACACCAGCGATGCCGCGGTGGCATAGATGTAGAAATCGTAAAACTCGACCGACGTACCGACCAGGCTGGCGAGGAGAATACGGCGGTGGGAGCCGGCGATCGGCGCGGTCGCGTGACGGGGGTCGAACATGCGCCCGTATCCGCTTCGCCATGCCGATGCGTCAACCGCAACCAGCCATCAAATCGGGCCACCAAGACACAAGTCAGCAATGTTGACGTGTTAGCAGGATGACGCGATGCCGCTCCCTGGCGCGCATCGCGCTTCGCCGGGCAATCCCCCTCGCCCGGCTATTCCCTGAACTACGGGGCGATCCACGTGGGTCGCCCCGTCTTTTCTGCCGGTCGGCAAGGCGAATCGCGCGGCGCCTCGCTCATCCCGCCGTGACGAAACTGTCCATCACCCGCTTGCGCCCGGCCTGTTCGAAATCGATCTCCAGCTTGTTGCCCTCGATCTCGGCGATCGTGCCATAGCCGAACTTCTGGTGAAACACGCGCTGCCCGGTGGCCAGATCCGAGCGCCCCTTGTTGCCCAGGCTGACAGCGGAGGCGCGGCTTTCCACCATGCGCGCCGGCTCCCGGGTAAAGGTGCGGCTGGTCCAATCGCCGCCCGGCTTCGTCCCCAGCGTCCCCGCCGCGCGTTGCCAGCCCGGTCCACGCCCGGTCCCCCGCGCTACGTCGGCGAAGGGATCGGCGCGCTCGGACCAATTGGCACGCCACAAGCTTTCGCCGCCCGACATGCTCGTCTCGCTATCGATATGATGCGCGGGCAATTCGCCGACGAACCGCGAGGGGATCGAGCTGGTCCACTGCCCATAAATGCGTCGGTTCGCTGCGTGCAGGATCGTCGCGCGCCGCCGCGCACGGGTGATCGCGACATAGGCCAATCGCCGTTCTTCCTCCAGCGAGCGCGTGCCGCCCTCGTCCAGCGCGCGTTGCGACGGGAATAGCCCCTCCTCCCAACCGGCGAGGAAAACCGTGTCGAATTCCAGGCCCTTGGCGGCGTGGATCGTCATGATCGTCACCTTGGGATCGTCCCGGGTCGCCTCATTGTCCATGACCAGGCTGACGTGCTCCAGGAAAGCGCCAAGGCTGTCATATTCCTCCATCGCGCGGACCAGCTCGGTCAAATTCTCCAGACGCCCGGCCGCTTCGGTCGACTTCTCCGCCTGATACATCGCGGTATAGCCGCTCTCGTCGAGGATCTGTCGAGCCAGCTCGGGGTGCGGCAGGTCGCCCGCCATGTCGCGCCACCGTGCGACGTCCCCTACGAAGCGACCCAGCGCCTTGCGCGCCTGCGGGGTCAATTCATCGGTGTCCAGGATGCGCGCCGCCGCAATCGACAGCGGCACCCGTTCCGCGCGGGCAAGCTGGTGCAGCTTGGCAATCGCCTTGTCGCCCAGTCCCCGCTTGGGGGTGTTGACGATCCGCTCGAACGCCAGATCGTCCGCCGGCTGGTTGACGACGCGCAGGTAGGCCAAAGCGTCGCGGATCTCGGCCCGCTCATAGAAGCGGAATCCCCCGACGATCCGATACGGAAGCCCGATCGAAATGAAGCGATCCTCGAACTCGCGCGTCTGATGCTGCGCCCGCACGAGGATCGCGACATCGTCGAGCAATGTGCCGCCGCGTTGGGCCGCCTCGATTTCCTCGCCGACGCGCCGCGCCTCCTCGGGGCCGTCCCACACGCCCAGAACGCGGACCTTCTCCCCCGCGTCCAGCTCCGTCCACAATTCCTTGCCCAGTCGCCCGCCGTTGTTGGCGATCACCCCCGATGCCGCGCCAAGGATGTGCGGGGTGGAGCGATAATTCTGCTCCAGCCGGATCACCTTGGCGCCCGGAAAGTCCTTCTCGAACTTCAGGATGTTCTCCACCTGGGCGCCGCGCCAGGAGTAGATCGACTGGTCGTCGTCGCCGACGCAGCAGATATTGCGCCGTTCCTGCGCGAGCAGCCGCAGCCACAGGTATTGGACCGAATTGGTGTCCTGATATTCGTCGACCATAATGTAGCGAAAGCGCTGCTGATAGTGCTCCAGCACGCCCCGATCGCGCTTCAGGATCGTCAGCACGTGGAGCAACAGGTCGCCGAAATCGCAGGCGTTCACCGCCTTCAACCGCTCCTGATATTGCTGATACAATTCCCCGCCGCGCCCGTTGGCGTAGCGCTCGCTCTCGCCGGCATCCACGTCGGCGGGCACCAGCCCCTTGTTCTTCCACTCGTCGATCAGGCCTGCCAGCGAACGCGCCGGAAAGCGCTTCTCGTCGATATCGGCGGCAATGACGAGTTGCTTGAGCAACCGAAGCTGATCGTCGGTGTCCAGGATCGTGAAATTGCTCTGCAAACCCACCAGTTCGGCGTGGCGGCGCAGCATCTTCGCGCCGATCGCGTGGAACGTGCCCAGCCATGGCATGCCTTCCACCGCATCGCCGACCAGCCGGCCGACGCGCTCGCGCATCTCGCGTGCCGCCTTGTTGGTGAAGGTGACCGACAGGATCTCCGACGGATAGGCGCGCCGCGTCCACAGCAGGTGCGCCAGCCGCGCGGTCAAGGCGGCGGTCTTGCCGGTGCCCGCCCCCGCCAGCACCAGCACGGGGCCGTCGGTGGTCAGCACGGCGTCGCGCTGCGGGGCGTTCAGCCCGGCGAGATAGGGGGGATCCTGGACGGCGGTGGAAAGGTCGGTCACGCCCGAACAGGTAGGGAACGTGTGCCGCAGGGGCAAGCGAAAGGGCGATTCGTTACAGTCATGGAACCGACGCGCGACCGACTCATGGCCGTAAATTGCCCGGCCTAGGCGCAGCGCCATCGGACCTCGCAGCCGCCCGGTCAGTCGCCCGCCCTTCAGAGGCGACGGTCGCGGCGTTCCCGACCCATCGCAGGAGCAACATTCATGATCCGTTTCCACCGCGCCGCGCTTGCGGCCACGCTGACGCTCGCCCTCGCCCCGCTGCACGCCGACGCCCAGGCGAACCGTGTCCCGGTAACCGCGCACATCACGGTGCGCGACCTCGATCTCGGGAATGCGGCCGGGCGAAAGGCGTTCGAGCTTCGGGTTCGCCGCGCCGCCGCCACGCACTGCGGCGCCGCAACGGAGCTTCAAATGCGCTTCGACATCTTGCGTTGCCGCGCCGAAATGCGCGACGACGCCCAGGTCCGGCTGGCTGCCCTGACCCACCGCCGCGCGGTCGAACTGGCCGCGATCACGCGGCGTTGACCTCACCTCGGAACGGGATCGCGCACCTGCCCGCGGGGCACCGCGTCACACGGGACCGATCCCGTTCACCTCTTGATGGCACTCGCAATGGCGACCCGTCATCAAACTGTCACCGTTGAGGCCGACAGCGCGAATCATCATGGCATCCAATGTCCTTGCGACGTCGCCCTCGCCCGCTCCCGCGGCGACGCGCTCGTTCGATGGCCCGGTCCATCCGGGTACGCGGGCCGCATTCGTCGCCGTCATGGTCGTCGGGTTCGCCTATGCGGGCTTCAGCATCTTCAACGACACGCAACAGGTCGGCGAGCAACTGGCACTCGGCGTGTTCGTCTTCCTCG
>CAJYRU010000389.1 GCA_913777295.1 uncultured Sphingomonas sp.
GGGGGCGACACGAATGCGGGGGAAAACGGCAGCCTGGCTGGCGGGGGTCGGCCTGATGGCGATCGCGCAAGGAGCGAGCGCGCAACAGGGGCCAACCGATGCGCCGATCGCGATCGACGATCGCGCCGCTGCGGACGGCGATGCGAACAAGGACATCGTGGTCCTCGGCTCGCGCATTCCCCGCATCCAGGCCGAGGGGCCGGCGCCTGTGACGGTGATCACCGCCGACGACATCCTGCGCAACGGCTTCCAGAGCGTGCCCGACGTCCTGCGCGGGATCACGCAGAACGGCGGCGAGACGCAAAGCCAGCAGAGTGCCTCCGGCGCCAGCTTCACCCCCGGCGCGCAGCAGGTCGACCTGCGCGGCCTTGGCCCCAACCATACGCTCGTCCTGGTCAATGGCCGGCGCATCGCGGATTTCCCCTTACCATTTCAGGGGAACGGCAACTTCGTCGACATCTCGAACATCCCCGTCGGGCTGATCGAGCGCGTCGAGGTATTGAGCGGCAGCGCCTCCGCGATCTACGGATCGGATGCGATCGCGGGGGTCGTCAATTTCCAACTGAAAGCGAAGCCGGACGGAACCCGCATCGATCTGCGCTACGGCGACACCCAGCATGGCGGCGGATCGTCGTGGCGGCTGACCGGCACGACCGGCTGGCAGACCGGCGGGTTCCACGGCGTGCTGGGCGTCGAATATCTGTCGCAACGGCCATTGTGGCAATATCAGCGCCGGCGGCAGGATTCGACCGCCGACAATCCCACCACGGCCACGCCGATCGCCCGCCGCACCTTCCTGCGCGCGGACGAGGACCAGAATTATCTCGATCCGGGTGCGGCGACCTGCGCCGCTCTATCCGACCTGAACCAGGGTTCGGTCTATTATGCGGATCGCCGACGGTACGGAAAGTTCTGCGGCAGCAACACCTCGGTCGCCTATGGCACGATGCTGTCGGATCGCCAGTCGATCAGCGCGTACAGCGCGCTGGGCTACGACCTGAACGAGCGACTGGAGCTGTTCGCCGACCTGCAGTTCAGCCATTCGACGCTGAAGCTCTTTCGCGACGTGAAGAGCTGGTATTACGTGTCGCCCGACGGCAATGAGGAAGGGACGTTCTTCAACCAGAACCTGTCGCCCGACGCGACCGACAGCGGCCTGCAACTGGACAATTGGTATCGTCAGTTCACGCCGGAGGAGATGGGCGGGTTCGGCCCCGGCATGACGCGCAACCGCTCCGTCACCTTCAACATCACGCCCGGCGTGCGCGGCACGTTCGGGGCGGACAACCGCTGGAACTTCGAAGCCTCGTACAATCACGCCGAATATTCGTCGCGGGTGACCTTCCCCCAGGTGGTGATCGGCAAGGCGAACGCCTTCTTCCTGGGCCAGCAACAGGGCATCGATCCGGAAAGCGGCTATCCGATCTTCAACGCCGACCCGCGCCGGCTCTACACCCCGCTGACCCCCGCCGAATATCGCTCGATCACGGCGGACTCGGTCTATCGTCCCAAATCCTGGACGAACAATGTCGCGGCGACCGTGAACACGACGAGCCTGTTCCAGTTGCCCGCCGGTCCGGTGGGGTTCGCGGCGACCGCCGAGGCGGGCAACCAGGGCTATGACCTGCGCCCCGATCCGCTGGCGCTGGGCAATTACTATGTCGGGCTGGTCGATTCGGACGGTCGGGGCACCCGCACGCACTGGGGCGTCGGCTATGAATTCCGCGTCCCGTTGCTCTCGGTGCTGCAGGTCAGCACGGCGGGCCGCTACGACCGTTACCGATTCGCGGGCAACGGGTTCGGGCGCTTCACCTACAATGTCGGCGGGGAGTTGCGTCCCACGCGGCGGCTGCTCCTGCGCAGCGCCTATGGCACCGGCTTCCGCGCGCCCGACCTGAATTATGTGTTTCGCGGCCCCGGCAACACGCACCCGTCCGCGACCGATTATTATCTGTGCCGCACCGAGGAGCCGGACGAGACGATCGGCGATTGCTCCTATTCGGACACCGGGATCATCGCGCGGAAGCAGGGCAATCGGAAGCTGCGCCCCGAAACCTCGACGTCATTCAACGGCGGTGTCGTCTGGCAACCGTCGCGCCAGATCGACCTGTCGGTCGATTACTTCCGCGTGAAGATGAAGAACCAGGTTCTGGATCTCAACATCGACTCGCTGCTGCGCCTCGAATCCGATTGCCGGGCCGGCGGCGGGGCGGATCCGTCCTCACCGACCTGTGTCGATGCGCTGGCCCGCGTCCAGCGATACGCCAGCGGCGCGCTCGCCGGGCAGATCCAGTCGGTGGCGGTCAATCCGATCAACGTCGCGGAGGAGACGACCGACGGGATCGACGTCGCGGCGAACCTGCGCCTGCCCACCGCCGCGATCGGCGCGTTCGCGCTGTCCGCCGGCTATACCTATGTCTTCAACCACCATATCCGCCAATATCCGGGCGACCCGGTGGTCGATAAATTCCGCGTCGACAGCAATTACGACATTCCGCGCGAGAAAGGCACCGCGAGCCTGACGTGGACCTACCACGACTTCTCCACCACGCTGACCGGGCTGCGGCTGGGCAAGCTGCCGAATTACGACCAGGATGGCTTCATCAAGCCGAGCTACATCGCCAACCTGACCGCGCGGTATGACATCGGCGACCGGATGCGCGTGACCGGCAGCATCAACAATCTGTTCGATCAAGCGCCGATCTACGATCGCACCTATGGCGCCTATCCCTATTACGACATCTCGTGGTTCGATGGCGTCGGGCGCAGCTTCTTCGTGCAACTGACCTACAAGACAGGCGGCAAGCCGCTGTGACGATGCGTGATCGGGGGGGGTCGAGCGGGCGGCCGGCGCATCGGGTGAACGAGGACGGAGATGGTGGATGTCGGGATCGATCGCCGGATGAGCCGGATCGTTCCGGCGTTCGCGCTCGCCACGCTGCCCGCCGCGCTGCTGGCGCAGACCGGCCGCCCCGTCACCGCGCCGGGCAATCCGATCCTGGCGGACGGTCGCTATTATTCGACCGATCCCGCCCCGATCGTCGATGGCGACACCTTGTGGATCCTCGCGGGGCGCGACGAGGCGCCCGCGAACGTCAACGACTTCATCATGA
>CAJYRU010000390.1 GCA_913777295.1 uncultured Sphingomonas sp.
GGAAGCCTATTATCTGGTGTGGCCGCGCAGCAGCAGCCACAGTCCGTTGTTCGACCGGTTCCGGCAGTGGTTGCTGGAGGAGGCCGGCGCGGAGGCGTGAAACCACAAACGTCATCCCAGCGCAGGCGGGGATCTCCCGGTAAAGGGCGCGGCAGGAGCCGGTTGAAGCCCCAGCCTGCGCTGGGGCAACGTTTGTGGCGATGAGTCAGCGGAGGGGGCTTCCGATCAGAGCGGCTTGCCCCCCATTTTCCACGTCAGCTGCAACGCATAGCTACGGCCGATCGTGTCGAACCACGAGATGTCGTAGTACGGATAGGACGCATAGGTCGGGTCGCGCGCCGGGCCCTGGTCGAACAGGTTGGTGACGGTCCCGGTCAGGCGCAGGCGTTCGTTCAGGTCGTAGCGTGCCGACAGGTTGACCAGGTAGCTGGCCCGGATGAAGGCGTCCTGATCGTAATTGGGCAGCTTGCCCAGCCGCAGGCCGGTGAGCGTGGTCGAGAAATCGCCGAGGCTCCACGTCAGGCTGGCATTGCCCTTGTCGCGCGGGATGTCGAAATTGCTGTCGAGCGCGAACTTGTTGATGATCGGGTCGCCTGGATACTGCCGCACGGTGTGGTTGAACACATAGGTGTAGCCGCCCGACAGGGCGAATTCGCCGATCGCAGCGGTGGGCAGGCGGAAATTGGCGGCGATGTCGATGCCGTCGGTGGTTTCCTCCGCAACGTTGATCGGATTGACCGCCACCGCCTGTAGCTGTCCGGTCAGCGCGCCGCTGGTATAGCGGATCACGCGGGCGAGGGCATCGCGGCAGGTCGGCGAGGACGGATCGGCACCGCCGCCGGAACGACAGCGCGATTCGTCGCGCAGCACCGAATCGATGCTGATGTCGCGCACCTGGTCCTTCATCTTCACCCGGAAATAATCGACCGACAGGTCGATCCGGTTCGACGGCTGCCACACGATCCCGGCGTTCAGCGAGGTCGAGGTTTCGGGCTGCAGCTGGCGGTTGCCGGTCTTGCGGGCGATGATCGTCTGGTCGGAATAGCTGCAGTCGCCGATCGTCTCGTTCGGCTCCTCGACGCGGCAGAGATAATAGTCGGTGGCCGAGGGGTGGGTGTTGCCGGGGCCGCGGAACACATAGTTCAGGTCGGGCGCGCGGAAGCCGGTGCCATAGGCGGCACGCAGCAACAGCCGCTTCGTCGGGCGCAGCTCGCTGCCGATATTGTAGGTGAAGCGGCCGAAATTGTTGCCGGCGATGTGGAAGCTGTCATAGCGGCCGGCGGTGCTGAGCTGCAGGAACGACAGCACCGGCACCCGGAATTCATAGCCCGCGCCCCAGCGGGTACGCGATCCGCTGCCGTCCGAATCGACCAGCCCGACATAATAGTTGGTCAGCGTCAGCGGATCGGGGTTGAGGTCGTAGCCCTGCTTGCCGGCTTCCGCGACGAAGGCGAAGCCGACCGGGCCGGCGGGCAGCTGGAACAGGTCGGTGGTGTTCAGCGATCCGGCCAGCGTGTCGGTCCACGAGCGCGGCTTGTAGAGCGAATCGACCGAGATCGAGCGATATTCCTCCGGCGTCAGCGGCTTGTAGAGGCGGCGGACATCGGCGTTGAAGATCGCATAGCCGGTCGCCGGATCGATCCCCTGCTGCTGTCCCAGGAACAGCGCGTTCGATTTCGAGATGACGATTTCGGGGAAGGTCACGCGCGAGGTATATTGCGCGTGGTTGAACGACACCTCGTACTTCCACTTGTCATTCTGGCCGAACTGGCCGCGAATGCCGGGCGTGATGTTGAAGGTGATCGACCGGTTGCGGGTCATCCCGTTTTCGAACCCGCCGATTTCCTCCGGCGTGAACTGGCGCGTCCAGTTGTCGAGCTGCAGGCCGCTGTCGGTCGCGTCGGGCGACAGATTGGGGTTGAAGAAGGTGCCCTCTTCATTGCCGTCGGGCGAGACGTAATACCAGCTCTTGAACCGGCGGAAGAGCTTCAGTTTCGACACGCTGAATTGCAGGTCGGCGAAGAGTTCGGTGCCGCCGCCCAGATCATAGCCTATGGCGCTATAGGCGGTGAGCGACTTCCGCTCCGAAAGCATCGTGCCGTAGGCGACCGATTCATTGCTGCCGCAGAACTGGCCGTAGCGGCGACGATTGGCGTAGTAGATTGTGCCCTGATTGAGCGACGAGAGCGAGGCGCAGGTCGCCTGGCCCGGATCGATATAGTTCGCGTCTTCGTCCGATCGCAGGAAGGTACGCTGCGCCAGCGGGGTCGCGGTGGTCGGATTGTCGGCGGTCGAATCCTGCCGCTTGCGCTGATATTGCCAGAGCGGGCGCTGGTTGAGCAATTCGATGCCGGCGACACCGTGGAAACCGCCGGTTTCCCAGCCGGTCGTCGCCATCAGGCGGTATGCTTCGCCGCCGCCATGTTCGGTATCGCTGTAGCGCAGGTCGATGCGCGTGCCGTCGGGCTTGGTCTTCAACTGGAAATTGACGACGCCGGCGATCGCGTCCGATCCGTAGATCGCCGAGGCGCTGCCACTCAACACCTCGACCCGCTCGATCAGGCCGACGGGGATGTTGGAGATGTCGGTGAAGTTGCTGTTGCCCTGAAACGGCAGCGGGAAGTCGGCGATGCGGCGGCCGTTGACCAGCACCAGCGTGTGGTTGGGACCCAGCCCGCGCAGGTCGACCTGTTGCGCGCCGGGGCTGAAGCTGGCGCCCGATGCGCTCTGCTGGCCCTGTGTCTCGCCGCTATTCTGGGTCAGGCTGCGCAGCACGTCGGGGACGCTGAGGAAGCCGCCCTTCAATATGTCTTCGGACGTGACGACGGTGACCGGTGCCGGGCCTTCCTTCTGCACGCGCGGGATGCGCGATCCCAGAACGACGATCTCCTCCGACGTGTCGGCCGCCGGGGTGGTGGAGGGCAGGTCCTGCGCCATCGCGCTGCCCGCCATCGCCATCATGCCCGTACCCGCCAGCCAGCGCGCGACCCTGTTCCCCCGCATTATAATGCTCCCGATGATGCCCCGATACGTAATCATAATGCCATGGACTTCTGACATATTGAAACATAAAAACGTCATGTTGAATGAGGTTGGGCGTAATTTGATGGGGAGTGTGGCCTTGCGACACTATGGGTTGGGCATCGCATTGATATGCGGGGGAATTACCGGCGTCGTCCCGCTGGCGGCGGCGCAACAGGCGGCTGCCACCGTGGAGGGCGCACGATTTTTCGTGACCGGCGATCCCGCGAAACCCCGCCGTGCCGTACCGTCGCAGGGGCTGATGCTGATGGGTGGCGGCGACTGGGACAGCCAGGCGTTTGCCTGGTTCGCGAAGAAGGCGGGGTACGGCCATATCCTGATCCTGCGCGCGTCGGGCGACGGCGAGGGTGGCCGCGAGATGTTCACCGCAATGGCCGGCGTCCAGTCGGTGTCGACCATCCTGTTCACCGGCCGCGCCGCATCGACCGACCCCCGGGTGCTGGCGGCGATCGCGAAGGCCGATGGTATCTTTCTGGCCGGTGGCGATCAGGCGAAATATGTCCGTTTCTGGCAGGGGACGCCGGTCGCCCGCGCGCTCGACGCGCATGTCGCGGCGGGCAAGCCGATCGCGGGGACCAGTGCGGGCCTCGCCGTGCTGGGCGGCACCGCCTATGGCGCGATGGACGGCGGCAGCATCGATTCGTTCAAGGCGCTGTCCGACCCGGCGGGCGATGCGGTGACGCTGGTCCGCGATTTCCTGCACATGCCGCGCCTCGCCCATGTCGTGACCGACACGCATTTCAACCAGCGCGACCGGCTTGGGCGGTTGATCGCATTCGTGGCCAAGTCGCGGGCGAGCGGCGATCCGCGTGCGATCGGGCTGGGTGTCGATGAGAAGGGCGCGTTGTGCGTCGATGCCGATGGCCGCGCGACCTATCAGGGGCCGGCGAACACCCATGCGTGGCTGGTCCAGCCCAAGGGGGTGCCGGTGCTGGTGAAGGGCAAGCCGCTCGACTGGAGCGACATCCGCATCACCGGCATCGCGCCGGGCGGGACGATCGACCTGAACAAGCTGACCGTGCCGAAACCGGCGTTCGTCGGTACGGCGAAGGTGGTCGGCGGCAGGTTGATCGACGCACCGTTGCCGCCGGGCGGCCACTGGTCGCTGGCGATCCATGGCGGGGCGGGGGTGATCCCCAAGGGTTCGCTGACCCCCGAACAGGAGCGCGCCTATCGCGCCGCGCTGAACGCCGCGCTCAACGCCGGGTCGGCGGTACTGGCGAAGGGCGGTTCCAGCCTCGATGCGGTGGAGGCGGCGGTGCGCGTGCTGGAGGACGATCCCAACTTCAACGCCGGGCGCGGCGCGGTGTTCGATGCGGAGGGGAAGAACCAGCTCGACGCGGCGATCATGGACGGTGCGACCCTGCGCGCCGGCGCGGTCGCCGGGGTGAGCGCGACCAGGAACCCCGTCGTGGCGGCCCGCGCGGTGATGGAGCATAGCCGCCACGTTCTGCTGACCGGGGCGGGCGCCGACCAGTTCGCGCGCGAACAGGGGGTTGAGCAGGTCGATCCGTCCTGGTTCCGCACCGACAAGCGCTGGCGCGAATATCTGGAATGGAAGCGCGACGAGGCGCACGCCGCGCTCGATCCGACGCACCGCTTCGGCACGGTCGGGGCGGTGGCGCGCGACCAGCGCGGGCATCTGGCCGCCGCGACGTCGACCGGCGGGCTGACCGGCAAGCGCTGGGGCCGGATCGGCGATTCGCCGATCATCGGTGCGGGTACCTATGCGATGGACAAGACCTGCGCGGTATCGGCGACCGGCACCGGCGAATTCTTCATCCGCCAGGTCGCCGCGCGGCAAGTCTGCGACCGGGTGCAGTGGAAGGGGCAGGACATCGCCGCGGCGGCCGACGACACGATCGGCGAGGTGGGCGAGATCGGCGGCGATGGCGGGCTGATCGCGATGGACGGTAGCGGACGCATCGCCTTCGCGATGAATACCGACGGCATGTACCGTGGTAGCGTATCGGATGACCAACCCCCACGTACCGGCATCTATGCGGGAGAAATGGATGTCGGCCGATAATCCGAACGGTTCGAAGCGCGAGCTGGACGCGCGGTTGCTGGCGCTGCTCCGGCAGGACTCGCGCGTGCCGGTGTCGGAACTGGCCCACGTGCTGAACGTGTCGCGCGCACACGTCTATGCCAGCATCGCGCGGATGGAGCAGGACGGCACGATCGACGGCTATACCGTGCGGCTGGGCGAGGCGCACGACCGCCGCATGGTGCGCGCGCAGGTGATGATGACGACCCTGCCGAAGCTGCTGATCGAGACGAACGAGGCGCTGGCGGCGATTCCGGAGCTGACCGGGCTGTACGCCATTGCGGGCGAATATGACCTGATCGCGATGGTGGAGGCGCCGAGCCTCGAGCGGTTGAACGACGTGATCGACGCGATCGGGCGGCTGGAGGGGATCGGGCGGACGATGTCGGCGGTGATACTGGCGACGCGGCTGCGGCGGTAGCGCGTCCTACCCCACGAGCACCCGGTCGATCAGTTCCACCGGATGCAGCGGGCGGCGGCCGGTCAGGCGTTTCGTCTGGCAGCGGCAGGAAAAGCCGGTGGCGAGCATCGCGTCGTCCTGCGTCACCTGCGACCAGCTCAGCGCGAAGATGTCGCGCGACAGCGTCTGGTTCTGCGCCTCATGTCCGAACAGCCCGGCCATGCCGCAACAGCCGGTCTTCGTCGGCTGGGCGGGGATGCCGAAGCCGGCCAGCGCTTCCGCCCACAGCGTCAGTGCCTGCGGACGCAGCGCCTGTTCGGTGCAATGGCCGAGCAGGCGGTGTGCGGGAAGGGTGGTCGTCGTCGCGGGGGTCCGTCCGGCCCTGACTGCTTCCGACAGCACGGTTTCCAGCCCAGCGACGTCCACGCTGTCGCCGGTCATTTCGGCAAATTCCTGCGTGAACATCAGCGCGGTGGCGGCATCCAGCCCGACCAGCCGCACACCGAGGTCGGCGAGCGCGCGCGCCTCCGCCATCCGCCTGCGCGCGATCCGGGCGAAGCGGTCGCGCATTCCGAGCAGGTGCAGCACCTTGCCATTGCTGCGCGGAGGCAGGCGCAGCACGGCGTAGCCGCACGCGGTCAGCACCCGCGCGGCGGCGACGACGAGGGGGCCGTCGAAGCTGGCGGTATAGCTGTCCTCGACCAGGACGACGGTGTTCGTCCGGGCTTCGGGAGACAGCGCCCGAACCGTCGCGGGCGACGCGATCGGCGGCTGGGTGCGCGGATCGGCAACGGCGAAGGCGGGCAGGTCGACATAGCCCAGCGTGCGCTCCAGCGCCGCGCGCGTGCGATTGCTATCGGCTACGCGGTTGGCGATCCCCGGCATCCTGCGCGCGGCGGCGAGCATCGATTCCATCTGCGCGACGATGCGGTGGCGGATCGGGCGGGTGCGTTTCGCCCAATAGCGTTCGGCAAAGCGCGACTTCATCACCGGCACGTCGACCTTCACCGGGCACAGCGTCGTACACGCCTTGCACGACAGGCAGGTGGCGAGTGACGCCTGCGTCGCGGCGGCCAGCGCATCGCGCTCGGCAACCTCTGCCGGGCTGGGGTGCGCGATCGAATCGAGCCTCGCCCAAGCGCGCAGCAGCGAGGCGCGGCCCTTGGGCGATTGCGCGCGGTCGCGGGTCGCCTTGTACGACGGGCACATCACGTCGAGCGAGTCCCACGCAAAACACGCACCGTTGCCGTTGCAAGCGACTGCGCGGTCGAATGCCTTGGCGCGTGTCGCGTCGATCCGGCGATCGGCCTCGCCGCGCAGTGGCACGCCGTCGATGCGGTCGATCGGTTGCCCGGCGGGCGCGGCGAGCTTGCCGGGGTTGAGGCGGTTGTGCGGGTCGAACGCGGCCTTCAGCGCCTGCAATTCCGGGTAGAGGCTGCCGAAGAACAGGGGCGAGAATTCCCCGCGATAGCCGCGACCATGTTCGCCCCACAGCAGCCCGCCATAGGCCTTTGTCAGTCGCGCCACCTCGTCGGAGATGGGGCGGATCAGCGCGGCCTGTTCGGGATCGCGCAGGTCGAGGAACGGGCGGACGTGCAGGCAGCCGACATCGGCATGGCCGAACATGCCATAGTTCAGGCCATGGCGATCGAGCAGCGCACGAAATTCGGCGACGAAATCAGCCAGCCTTTCGGGCGGGACGGCGGTATCCTCGACAAAGGGAATCCCCTGCCGCGCACCGCCCAGCCGGGCGAGCAACCCGACCGATTTTTCGCGTAAGGTCCACAGCTGCCCGATGGCGGCATCGTCGCGTACGATGCGCAGGTCGCCCTGCGGCCCGATGGCGGCGATGGCGGCAAGGCCGGCAATGATTGCCGCATCGTCGTCGCCGGTGAACTCGACGAAGTTCATTGCCGCCACCGGCGCGTCGCTGGCCCCGCCCAGCAGCCCCTCGACGCTCGACCAGATGATGTCGCTGCGCGCGACGCCCAGCACCTTGTCGTCGAGGATTTCGACCGCGACCGGATCGGCGGCGATGAGGCGCTGCACATCGCGCATCGCGGTGTCGAACGCGGCGTAGCGGATCACCGCCAGCGCGCGCTTCTTCGGCCTGTGGGCGACCCGCAGCGTGATCGATCGGGTGATTGCCAGCGTGCCTTCGGACCCGGCGAGCAGAAAGCCGAGGAAGAAGCGGTCGGCGGCGGCGTCCCACGTCTTTTGCAGGTTGTAGCCGGTCAGGCCGCGGTTCATGTCCGGGAAGATCGCGGCGATGTCGTCGGCGCGCTCCGTCACGATGCGCAGCGCCTCGCGGTGGATATCGGCGACGATGCCGCTGCCCGATGCGATCGCTTCGGCGTCGGCCCGCGTCATCGGCTCGGCGCGCCACGGGGTCCCGTCGGACAGGGTGACGTCCAGCGCGACGATATAGTCCGACGTCTTGCCCCAGCGGCGCGACCCCTTGCCCGACGCATCGGTCGCGACCATGCCGCCGATCGTCGCGCGGCTGGCGGTCGACACCATCGGCGGAAAGAAGCGGCCATGCGGTTTCAGGAACGCGTTGAGCTGATCCAGCACGACGCCGGGTTCGACCGTCACGGTGTTCGTATCCGGGTCGAATGCAACGATGCCGCGCATGTGGCGGGCGAAATCGACGATCACTCCGTCGTTCAGCGACTGGCCGTTGGTGCCGGTGTTGCCGCCCCTCGGCGTGAGCGACAGGCCGGTATCGGCAAGCGTGCGGACCAGCAAGGTCACATCGTCGCCGGTGCGGGGATAGACGATCGCGGTCGGGCGGATCTGATAGATCGAATTGTCGGTCGACGCGACCTGCCGCGCGCCGATGCCATCCTCGGCATCGCCGGCAAAGCCCGCCTGGTCGAGGCGGCGCAGCAGGTTGGCGACCGCCGGCATCAGGCCGCCGCCACTCCGCGCAACGCTGCCTGCACCTCGATCATCGACCGCGCCTCCGCTTCGGCATAGAGTGTCAGTTCGTCCTGTACCTTGTCGCCCAGCGCGTCCTCGAACGCGGCCTGCGCGGCGGAGGCTGCATAGCTGTGCTGTTCGGCGCCGCCGAGGTTCGATTGAAAGATACCCGCCGCACTGACCGGCAGGAAATCCTCGTACACGATCGGCACGGCGCGGACATAGCCCGCCGCCAGCCAGCCGGTAATGTCACCCGCCGGCTGTACCCCGGTCGCGATCAATCGCTGCCCGGCCGCAGTCAGGTCGTAGCGGAAATAGGCGAGGCGCTGTTCGCGCAGAGCGTCGATCGTGTCGGGAAAGGCGGCAAAGGTGGCGGCCAGCCGGTCGGCATAGGGTTCGCCCTGACCGTCCCGATCCCCGCGCGCCGTTGCCAGCAGCCGGTCGTACAGTGCGCGGCCCTTCGGCGTCAGCGCCGCGCCGCGCTGTTCGATTTCGCCGAAGCGGGCGGTGTGCTGGCCGGGCTGGTCGCCGGGGAAGGTCACGTCCTCCTCGATCGCCTTGAAACTGGTCTGGCGCAGCAGGATCGGGACGGCACGCGGCGGCGGCCCTTCGATCACCGCCTTCGCATCGATCCCGCGGGCCTGCATCGCGGCCTGCGCGGCGTCGATGTCGAGCGTGCGCGGCGTCAGATGGTTGATGTGCGGCCCGCGGAACGACACGACATCGGCGATCAGCCGATGGGTGTCGTGCAGCCGGTCATAGGTCGCGGCATCGACCCGTGCATCGCCATGCCAGCGGAACGTCTCCAGCAGCGCCATGACGAACCGATCGGCATCGGCGTCGTCCAGCCCGCCCTGCGCCTCGTCCCGTTCGATCAGGCGGACGGCGTCGTCGGTGAAGATGCGGCGGTTCGACAGGATCGCCGCCGCCTCCGCACGCAGGTCGGCATCCTCGATCAGGTCGAGCCGGAGCAGCGAGGTGAAGACGCGGAACGGGTTGGCGGCCAGCGCCGCATCGTCGATCGGGCGGAAGGCGGTCGAATGCACCGGCACGCCCGCCACCGACAGGTCGTAATAGCCGACCGGATACATGCCCATGACCGCAAAGGCGCGGCGCATCATGCTGAGTTCGGCGGCCGTGCCCAGCCGGATCGCGCCGTGACGCTCGACATCCAGCCGGTCGAGTTCGTCGGTCGACGCCATTTCCGCCGCCAGATCGGGACGATCGGCCAGCACCCGTGCGTTTACCTCCGCCACGATCGACAGCAGGTCGCCGTACAGCGGCACTTCAACACGGTACATCGCCGACATGGCTTCGGAAAAACGGGTGCGGATCGTGTCGGGGGCGGTGAAGGTTCGGGTCATGGCTACCTCAGGGCAGATAGGATCAGCGCGGGGCAAAGGTAATGGGGTCGCCGATCGCCACGTTCAGCGCGCGGGCGGCTTGCGGATCGAGGGCGATGCCGTCGTCCTGTTGGGCAATCGAGGCGAAGCAGGCGCGAAAGCCCGCCAGCCGGCCGGCGGCGGCGATGCAGGGGATGGCATCGTCATTCTCCGCGATCGCGCGGATCGTGGCGCTGCGTGCGGCGCGGACGGTGGCGATGTCGTCGGTCGCGGCGGTCACGGTCGGGCCGCCGTCGAACAGGTCGACATAATCGTCGTGGCGAAACCCCTCCTTCTCCAGCAGGCGCAGCGCCGGGCGGCCGGAGGGGTGCGGCACGCCCAGCACGGCGCGCGCGCTGTCGGGCAGCATCGCCAGCAGGACCGGCGTGGTCGGCAGCAGCCCGGCCAGCACATGGGTGCCATGCTCGGCATTGAACGCATCGGCGGCGGCAAAGCCCATGCCGAAGAAACGCGCGGCGATCCCGTCCCAGAATGGCGCCTCCCCGGCATCGTCCACGACGCCGCGCAGTTCGGCGATGGTCCGGTCGGCGAAGCGTGCGCGGTGCATCGCAATGAACAGGTAACGGCTGCGCGCGAGGAGCGTGCCGGCGCCGCCCGCGCGGGCATCGACGCGCAGGAACAGGCCGCCGACCTCGCTACACCCGGCATGGTCGGTACAGATGGTCAGCGTCGTATGATCGACCGACCGGCCCAGCACGGCATGGTCCGCGCCATGCCGGTCGATGCGATAGCTGTAGAAGGGCGCATCGGTGCCGATATGGGAGAATATCTGGCAGGTGCCGTGGATCGCCTGGCTGCCCAGATCCTCCAGCACGAACAGGAAGCGATCGACGCCGAAATCATCGGTGTCGCGGGCGAAGGCGGCATCGGCGGCGGACAGCCGCTGCGCGAGCTTCTCCCTGTCCGGCGGCAGGTTCACGAACCCGCCGCCGGTGGTCTGTGCCATATCGTAGAGCGCCGAGAGGTCGTGCCCGCCGGCGGCCCGCAGGACGATCGTCACGCGGCGGCCGCTCCCAGCACGGGCTTCAGCGCGTCCCAATTGCCCGCCGCGCTGCCCGCTTCGAAACTGGCCATCGGATAGGCGCAATAATCGGCGGCATAATAGGCGCTGGGGCGGTGATTGCCCGAATCGCCGACGCCGCCGAACGGCTGTGCCCCGGCCGCACCGGTCGTCGGGCGGTTGCGGTTGACCACGCCGGCGCGCGCATCGAGCACGAAGCCGTCCCACAGCGCATCGTCGCCGGTCAGCAGCCCGGCAGACAGGCCGAAGCGGGTGTCGTTCGCGGCGGCGATGGCGGCATCGAAGTCCGCGACGCGGAGGACCTGCAGGACCGGCGCGAAAATCTCCTCATCGGGTACCACCACGCCGGTGACGTCGAGCAGCGCGGGCGTGACGAAGGCGGCGCTGCGCCCGTCGATCCCGCCGAACGGCACGATCGCGCGCGCCCCGGCCGCCTCCAGCGCCGAGACCTGCGCACGGGCGGTCGCGGCGGCGGCGTCGGAGATCAGCGGGCCGATATAGGGATTCTCGTCCCAGCGTCCGATGGGGATCCGCGGGATCAGTGCGGCGACCGCATCGATCACGGCATCGCCGAACGCGCCGGTCGGCAGGATCAGCCGGCGCGCGCAGGAGCAACGCTGTCCGGTGGTGATATAGGCCGACTGGACGATCAGCGCGGCGGCTTCGGTCACGTCGCCGTCCCACGCGATAAGCGGGTTGTTGCCGCCGAGTTCGAGCGCGAGGATCACGTCGGGCCGCTCGGCAAAGGCGCGGCGGAAATATGCGCCGGTCGTCGCCGATCCGGTGAACAGCAGCCCGTCAATGTCCGCCGCGACCAGCGCGGCGCCGGTCTCCCGCGCGCCCTGCACGACCTGCAACACGTTTTCGGGCAGACCGGCTTCGACCCAGGCCACCGCCATCGCCGCGCCGACCGCCGGGGTCAGTTCGGACGGCTTGAACACGACTGTATTCCCGGCGAGCAGCGCGGGGACGATATGGCCGTTGGGCAGGTGACCGGGAAAGTTGTACGGCCCCAGCACCGCCATCACGCCATGCGGGCGGTGGCGCAGCACCGACTCCCCGAACGGCATCGCGCTGCGCTTTTCGCCCGCACGTTCGGCCTGCGCGGCGATCGACAGTTCGACCTTGCCGACCATCGTGCCGACTTCCTGCGTGGTTTCCCATAGCGGCTTGCCGGTTTCGCGCGCGATCAGTTCGGCGAGTTCAGCGGTGCGCGCCTTCAGCACGGCGGCATAGGCGCGGGCGATCGCCACCCGATCCGCGAGCGGCGTCCGCCGCCAGTCGCGGAACGCCGCGCGGGCGCGGGCGACGGCGGCATCGACATCGGCGGCGGTGGCGGCGGGGCCGGACCAGACCGTCTCGCCGGTTGCCGGGCAGGTCGAGGTCAGCACGCTCATGCCGCTTGCGCCATGGCGCGGCGCGCGGTGATGCAGGCTGCTTCCAACCGGAGCAGCGCTTCGCTGATCTCCTTCGCATTGATGAGCAGCGAGGGCAGCAGGCGCACGCAATTCTCGCCGCCGCCTGCGACCAGGATGCCGTGGTCGCGCGCCACACCCATGAACTCGCGATTGTTGGGGATCATCTTCAGCCCGATCAGCAGCCCCTTGCCGCGCACTTCGGCGATCACGTCGGGGAAGCGGGTGCGCAGTCCCTCCAGCCGCTCGAAGAAATCGACGCTGGCGGCGCGGGCATGGGCGAGCGTTTCCTCGTTCGCGATCGTGTCGAACGCGACGATGCCGACCGCCATCGCCAGCGGATTGCCGCCGAAGGTCGTGCCGTGGACGCCGGGCGTCATGCCCTTTGCCGCTTCGGTGGTGGCGAGGCAGGCACCGACCGGGAAACCCGATCCCAACGCCTTGGCCAGCGCCATGATGTCGGGCGCTGCCCCATCGAACCACTGGTGCGCGAACAGCTTGCCCGTCCGGCCCATGCCGCTCTGCACCTCGTCATGGATCAGCAGGACGCCGTGCTGGCGCGTCAGTTCGCGCAGGCGGAGCAGCCATTCGCCCGACAGCGCGCGCGCGCCGCCTTCGCCCTGCACCGGCTCGACGATCACCGCCGCGGTGGTCGGGCTGGCGATGGCCGCCTCGATCGCCGCCGCATCGTCGATCGACAGCTGGACGAAGCCCGGCAGGCGCGGGCCGCAGCCTTCCATATAGCCCGCATTGCCCGATGCGTTGATCGCGGCATAGGTGCGGCCGTGGAACGATCCGGCGAAGCCGACGATGTCGATCCGCTCCGGCTGGCCGTTGACATGGTGGTAGCGGCGCGCGGTCTTGATCGCGCATTCGACCGCCTCGGTGCCGGTATTGGCGAAGAACACGCAATCGGCGAACGATGCGTCCACCAGCCGCTGCGCCAGCGCTTCCTGCCCCGGAATGCGGAAGATGTTGGAGACGTGCCACAGCTTGCCCGCCTGTTCGGTCAAGGCGGCGACCAGTGCGGGGTGGGCATGGCCCAGTGCGTCGGTGGCGATGCCCGCCACGCAGTCGATATAGCGCCGCCCCTCGGTATCGATCAGCCAGACGCCCTCACCGCGATCCACCGCGATCGGCGCGCGGTTGTACAGGTTCATCAGGGGATCGGTCATGACGGCTCCTTGTCATCGATTCGGGACTGCACCGGCGGGCGGGCGACGGTTCACGCCGCGCCTGCCGGCGGTTCGCACGGCGGTCCTCTTGGACCGGGCGGGATGTGTCGGCAAACGCTATGGCATCATCTGTTGATGAGCGTTGGGAATGAAGCGGGCTACCGCGCCTTGACCGGCACGACGGTCGACGGACAGCCGTCACGCTTGCACGGCAGGCTGTCGTCCCACGACAGCAGGCGCACCACCATGTCCCCCGGCTGGGTCCGCGGATCGGTGCCCATGCCCGCCACCCGCGCGTCGAGCGGTGCGGTCAGCGTCGCGATGGTCCGCCCGAACGGGTCGGTGACGATCGCCAGCACATCGCCCTTCTTCACATATTGATTGAGGGCGACGCGCACCTGCGCCCATCCGCCGCGCGGGCTGTCGACATTGGTGACGACATTGCCGAGGAACGGTTCGAGGTCGCGAAGGTCGGGCTTGCCGGGCAGCATCCCCCGGTCGATCATCACGTTGCGCACGCCGCGCAGCCCCCGCGCGATCATCGCGGCGTCGAACACCTCCGCGCCGCCCAGTTCATAGGTGACGGCCGGGATGGCGTTGGCGTTCAGCATATCCTCCACCGCGCCATCGATGCCGGCATTCACATAGACGCTGTCGGGGCGCAGCATCATCGCGATGCGTTTCGCCTGCGGTGTCGCGACGAAGACATAGGCCGGATAGGTGCCGCCCCGCGACTGGGTATGCAGGTCGATCGCGAAATCGGTATTGCCAATGAAGATGCGCGACCACAGCCGCCCCGCATAGCGCTGTGCCGCATTGCCGTCGTCGCCCTGGGCGTGCGGGTCGCGCGGGATCAGGCGGTTGAGATTGTCGCCCGCGCCATTGTGGCTGCCGGTAAAGGCGCGCGTCGAGTTGCGCAGTCCCGCCGCATTCAGCCCGGGCACGGCGATCAGCGTCCCCTTCAGCACCGCTGGGTCGATGCTTTCGACCAGCTGGTGGATCACGCCGATGCCGTTCAGTTCATCGCCGTGGATCCCGGCGGTCAGCAGGAACCGGGGACCTGGCTGCGTACCCTTCACCACCACGATCGGGACGTAATAGCCCTGCCCGACATCGTTATCGTCGACCCGCAGCCACAACCGGCTCTTGCCGGCGGGGAGGGTGGCAAGGTCCAGCCTGTCGATCACCGCCGATCCGTCGATCCGGTCGCCCGGATCCCCCGGAAGCGCGGCGGCAGGCAGGGCGGCGAGGAGCGCGGCGGCGAGCAGGGGCAGGGCGAACGGGTGTCGGGACATGGCGGTTCTCCAGGGGCGGCAGGCGCTTCGCGTCGCATGTCGTTACGGCTACGGCCAAACGATATTCTGTCATGTCCTTATGCGTTCCGGTCATGGCGCGCGGGCGCCCGACAATCCCCATCGGGATTTCGCCATTGCCGTCAACGCCATGGCGCCTACACACGGCATCATGCTGACCATCGATCCCACGCCCCGCCCGCTCGGCAAGAGCGACATTCTCGTCTCCCCCCTCGCCTGGGGCATGTGGCGCTTCACCGGCGACGTCGCCCCGGCGCGGGCGTTGATCGAGGCGGCACTGGCAGCAGGTATCACCCTGTTCGACACCGCCGACATCTATGGCGCGGATACGCCGGCCGGTTTCGGATCGGCCGAGGCGCTGTTCGGGCAGGTGCTGGCCGAGGCGCCGGCGCTGCGCGAGGCGATGGTGATCGCGACCAAGGGCGGCATCCGCCCCGGTAATCCCTATCGCTCGGACAAGGCCTATCTGGCCGACGCGGTCGATGCGTCGCTGCAGCGGATGGGCATCGAGCGGATCGACCTGTACCAGATCCATCGCCGCGATTTCCTGACCCATCCGCAGGAGGTCGCCGCCAGCCTGACGACGATGGTCGAGCAGGGGAAGGTGCGCGGGATCGGCGTGTCGAACCACAGCCCGGCGGAGGTCGATGCGTTGCAGGCGTTCCTCGGCCTGCCGATCCTCAGCACCCAGCCCGAATTTTCGCCACTGCATCCCGCGCCGCTGTTCGACGGGGTGCTGGACCAGGCGATGGCGCGCGGCATGGCAGTGCTGGCATGGTCGCCGCTGGGCGGGGGGCGGCTGAGCGGCGGCGATCATCCCGCCGCGCTGCTGCTGCGCGAGCAGGGCCAGCGCTTCGACGTCGACGCCGCGACCGCCGCGCTGTCGTGGAGCATGGTCCACCCGGCGGGCATCATTCCGATCATCGGATCGCAGAATGCCGACCGCATCCGCGCGGCAGCCGGGGCGTATCGCGTCACCTGGACCCCGGCCGAATGGTATGCGGTGCTGCAGGCGGGCATGGGGACCACGCTTCCCTGACACGCCAAGGGCCGCACCCCGTGCGGGATGCGGCCCTCGTCAGATTGCCCGAGGCGGGATCAGCGGCCGGCGAGGGCGCGGTCCAGATCGACGCCGCGTGCTTCCCATTCGCCGCGGGTCTTGCAGATATTGGTCTGGATGCGGCTGCCGGTGGTTTCGGTGCGGAAGCAGTAGCGGGCGTTGAGCGATGCCTTGAAGGCGAGGGCGGCGGGACCGGCGGCCAGCGTGACGGCGGTGACTGCGCTGGCACCGGCGACGCTGGTGGCGACGGGGGCCGGGGCGGCGTTCGGTTCGGCGGCGAAAGCCGAGGTGGTGGCTACCAGGCCGAGGACGATCGAAGCGGCGAAACGGATGGCGGTCATGGTGTTGGCTCCCTGAATTTCCGGTTGGTTCCGGTGATGCCGACTACATTGCACCTGCCGTGCCAGTTTTATGATGATAGCAATATCAATGGCTTAACAAATGACTACAATTGTGGCTGTGGGATGCACCGCCATAAGATGGCAGGTTTCCCCAAATGTTCGTGACGGGGTTCTGGTGCTGTCCACGAAATTCATTCACAATCATTTGTATCCCCGCGCAGGCGGGGATCCAGAGTAACAACAGGACAGCGTTCGTGGCTCTGGACCCCCGCCTGCGCGGGGGTACGACCCTTCCGCAGGTCGGGCCTCGCGACCACCACTCGCTACTGCCGCCGCAACCGCCTAGCGCCCCGCGCCTACCCGTGTCAGGATCGCAACATAACAACCATAAGGGGTTACGAATGCGCGCCGGTGCCTGTCTGATCGCTCTGCTGCTTGCCACGACCGCCCATGCGCAGGAGCCGGCCACCGGGTATCACCGCGCGCCCGATGCCATTGCGAAGATACTGGAAACGCCGCCGACGCCCTCGGTCGCGGTCAGCCCCGATCATCGCACGCTGGCCATATTGGGCCGCGAAAACCTGCCGAGCATCGCCAATCTGTCGAAACCGATCCTGCGGCTGGCGGGCTATCGCATCGATCCGGCGACCAACGGTCAGGCGGAAATGCGGGTCCAGTGGCTGAACGCGCTGAGCTTCAAGGACATTGCGACCGGACGCACCGTCGCGGTGAAGCTGCCCGCCGGTACGCGCTTCGCCGCGCCCGACTGGTCGCCCGACGGGACGCGGCTGGCCTTCTATGCGCAGGAGGCGAATGCGCTGTCGCTGTGGATCGCCGAGCGCGACGGCAGCGCGCGGATGATCGCGCGGGGCCTGAACGGGACGTTCGGCACGCCGTTCGCCTGGACGCCCGACAGCAAGGCGCTGATCACCTATCTGGTGCCCGTCGGGCGCGGGGCGGCGCCGGTCGCCGATGCGACGCCGACCGGGCCGGTGGTGCAGGAAAGCATGGGCCGCACCTCCGCGGCGCGCACCTATGAGGATCTGTTGCGCAACGCGACCGACGAGGCGCTGTTCGACCATTATTTCACCGGTCAGCTGGCGCGGATCGACATGACCGGGGCGACGCAGCCGATCGGGCAGCCGGGGCTGATTACCGATTTCAGCGTGTCGCCCGATGGCCGCTACCTGCTGACCGAACGGCTGAAGCGACCCTACAGCTACCTGCTGCCTGCCAGCTATTTCCCGACCGAGATCGCGGTGGCGACGATCGACGGACAGCCGGTGAAGACCTTGGTCGACCGCCCGCTGGCCGACGACCTGCCGGTCGATTTCGACGCGACGGTGAAAGGCCCGCGCGAGGCGGGGTGGCGGTCGGATGCGCCGGCTACGCTGGTCTGGGCGGAAGCGCTGGACGGTGGCGATCCCAAGGCGAAGGTCGCGTTCCACGACCGGGTGATGATGCAGAGCGCCCCCTTCGCGGCAGCGCCGGTCGAGCTGGCGCAGACGCCGGCACGCTTCGGGGCGATTTTCTGGGGCAATGACGATTTCGCGATGGTCCTTGACCGCGAATGGCGCACGCGGACCGAACACCGGCTTGCCGTCGCGCCCGCGCGGCCGGGGCAGGCGCGTACGCTGCTGACGCGCAATTATCAGGATCAGTACGGCGATCCGGGCTTCCCGATGACCGATGAGAATGCGGCGGGCAAGCCGGTGATGCGCTTCACGCCCGCGCGCGATGCGGTGTACGTGACCGGCGATGGCGCGACCAAGGCGGGGGCGTTCCCGTTCCTCGGCCTGATGCCGGTCGCGGGGGGCGAGCAGAAGCGGCTGTGGACCGCTAAGGCGCCCTATTACGAAACCGTCGTCGCGTTGCTGGATGACAAGGGGCAGCGGATTCTGACCCGGCGCGAAAGCGCGAAGCTCGCCCCCAATTACATGGTGCGGTCGGTCAAGGGCGGCAGTGCGAAGGCGGTGACCGACTTCGCCGATCCGGCCCCAGCATTGGCAGGTGTGACCCAGCGGACCATCACCTATGCCCGCGCCGACGGCCTGCCGCTGTCGGGGTCGCTCTATCTGCCCGCCGGCTATGATGCGAAGCGCGACGGGCCGCTGCCGACCCTGCTCTGGGCATACCCTGCCGAATATACCGATGCGAAGGTCGCCGGGCAGACGGTGGACCAGGGAAATCGCTTCGTCCGGCCGCGCGGGATCAGTCATCTGTTCCTGCTGACGCAGGGCTATGCGATCCTCGACAACCCCGCCATGCCGATCATCGGGGAAAATGGCGCGGAGGCCAACGACACCTATGTCCAGCAGCTGCGCGACGATGCACAGGCGGCGGTCGACGCGGTGGTGAAGCTGGGCGTCTCCGACCGCAGCCGCATGGCGGTAGGCGGGCATAGCTATGGCGCGTTCATGACGGCCAACCTCCTGGCGCATACCGACCTGTTCCGTGCCGGCATCGCCCGGTCGGGCGCATATAACCGCACGCTGACCCCGTTCGGCTTCCAGGCGGAACAGCGCACCTATTGGCAGGCGACAAAGACCTATACCGACATGAGCCCGTTCACCTATGCCAACAAGATCAAGGAGCCGATCCTGCTGATCCACGGTGCTGCGGACGACAATAGCGGCACCTTCCCCATCCAGTCGGAGCGGATGTACGCCGCGCTTAAAGGTAATGGCGCGACGGTACGCTATGTCGTCCTGCCCAACGAAGCGCACGGCTATCGCGCGCTGGAATCGACCGAAGAGACATTGTGGCAGATGACCGACTGGCTCAATCGCTATGTAAAGCCCAAGGCCGCGTCACCGGCGGCGGGACAATAGCCCCGCCTAAGGTCAAAACGTATCGCATACGGAATATGATACTCTTGCGGTAGTTCCAACACTTCATCCGAATTACGCAAATTCCGTAAGTCGGCGGTATGACTGACCTGCAACCGGCCGGCTTTTCCGGTATTTGGTGTCGATTGCAGTATACCTAGCCTTAATCGGCAACCCCCATCCTGTGTTGCAAGAGCAGCGCCGGATGGGGGTTCTGGCCGAATGTCGCACCTGTTTTTCTCCGTGGTTTCGCACCATGACCTGTCGGTGGTCCTGCTGGCGCTGCTGCTGTGCATCGTCAGCGCGCTGTCGACCTTTGCCCAATTGCAGCGATCGTTCGAATGCGTGGCCGAACGGCGCCCGCTGTGGCTGGGATCGGCGGCGGTCACGGCCGGGGGCGGCGTGTGGTCGACGCACTTCATCTCGATGCTCGCCTTTCGCAGCCCGGTCGCGTTGCAGTTCGACCAGCTGCTGACCGCATTCTCCGCGACGATCGCCATCGGTGCGTTCGGCATCGCCTTTGCATTGTTGCGGCGGGCGCGGGGGGCGGCACTGGTCCTGCTGAGCGGCGCGATCGCGACACTGGGCATCCTGGGGATGCACCTGACCGGCATGGCGGCGATCGCCAATCCGATGGTCCATCGGGTCGATTACGGCCCGATCGCCGGGGCGCTGCTGGCCGGATGGCTGCTGCTGTCGGCGGCGTTCACCCTGTTCCTGCGGCTGGGCGGGCGGCAGCGGATGGTCCTGCCGGCGGCGGGCATGGTGCTGGCGACGGTCATCATCCATTTCGTGGCGATGGCGTCGGCGATGATCGGCCATCAGGCGGCGATGGTGGAGGATGTCGGCACGGGCGCGCAGTGGCTGCTGGCCTGGATCGTCGGGGCGGCGCTACTGTTGATCGCGCTGACGGCGGTGGCCTCGGTCGTCGACCGGTTCCTGACCGATCTGCGCGGGCTGGCCGATGCCACGTCGGAAGGGCTGCTGATTACCAGCGACGACCGCATTCTCGACGCCAATGAACAGGCGTGCGCGCTGCTGGGGGTCGATCGCGCCGCGCTGGTCGGGACCGCGACCGCGGCATGGTTCGAAACGCCTGCGCGCGACAATCTGCGCCCGCACCGCGGCAATGCCACCCGCGCCCGCATCCGCGACAGCATGGTCGAGGACCAGCTGGTCGAGATGACCGCGCGCGCGATCGAATATCGCGGGCGCGACGCGACCGTCATTGCGCTGCGCGACCTGACCGAAACCGCCCGCGCCCAGCGCGCGATCGAACATCTGGCGTCGCACGATCCGCTGACCGCGCTGGTCAACCGCGCCGCGTTCGACATCGGCCTCAACGAAGCGGTCCGCACCGGGGCGCCCTTTGCCCTGATCGCGGTCGATCTCGATCGGTTCAAGGCGGTCAACGACCTGTTTGGGCACGGCGCCGGCGATGCGATCCTGATCCGGGTCGCGCGCATCCTCGACGATTGCGTCCGTCCGCAGGACCTGGTCGCGCGGGTCGGCGGCGACGAATTCGTCGTCCTGCAACGCGACATCGCATCGTCGGACGACGCCCGGCGCCTCGCCGCGCGCATCCTGGCCCGCTTTGCCGAGGAAATGGATTCGGCGCGTGATCCGATGGCGGTCGGGTGCAGCCTAGGTGTGGTCACCTATCCCCGCGACGGGTGCGACCCGGAAACGCTGCGCCACAATGCCGATGTCGCGCTGTACCGTGCCAAGCAGGACGGGCGCGGCACCGCGTCGTTCTTCGACGACACGATGGACCGCGAGGCGCGCGACCGCCGCAGCCTCGAACATGATCTGCGCCATGCGGTGTGTCGCGGCGAATTGCGGCTGGTCTATCAGCCTCTGGTGTCGACCGACGACGATCATATCGTTGGCTATGAAGCGCTGCTGCGCTGGGATCATCCCGAACGCGGGCAGGTGCCGCCGTCGCTGTTCATTCCGGTCGCCGAAGAGGCGGGCACGATCATGGCGATCGGCGAATGGGCGCTGCGCCAGGCGTGTCGCGACGCCAGCAGTTGGCCCGCGCCGCTGACGCTGGCGGTCAACGTGTCGCCGGTACAGTTGCGCGTCGCGACGCTGCCGATGCTGGTCCGCTCCGCGCTGGCGGACAGCGGCCTGGCGCCCGAGCGGCTGGAGCTGGAAATCACTGAATCCGCGTTGCTGCGCGATCGCGAGGTGTCGCTGGCGATCCTGCGCGACATCCGCACATTGGGCGTCCGCATCGCGATGGACGATTTCGGCACCGGCTACTCCTCGCTCAGCAACCTGCGCCATTTTCCGTTCGACAAGATCAAGATCGACAAGAGCTTCGTGTCGGCGATGCACGAGGACGAGGCGGCGCGATCGATCGTCCGTGCGATTGCGGGGCTGGGCAAGGGGTTGAACCTGCCGGTCGTCGCCGAGGGGGTCGAAAACGAGGTGCAGCGTTCGATGGTGCAGGCCGAGGGCTGCGCGCTGGCGCAGGGCTATCTGTTCGGGCGTCCGGCGGCAGGGCCGGCGCAGCGTCCGCTGCCGCCGGTACAGGCCCGGCGGGCATGATGAATCGGGACAAGTTTCTTCAGGGGGAAGGGATCAGATGATCGCTTGGTTTTCGCGCAATGCGCCGATCCGGATCAAATTCCGGGTCCTGGCGCTGGTCTATCTGCTGCTGTCCGGGGGAATTGCGGCCTTGGCGACGGTATCGGCGCTGGGTGTTCCGGTCGCGCCGGGGATCGTCATCGGCGGGGCGATCGCAGGCGTGGCGGGCATCGTCGCCGTCACGCTGGTCGCGTCGCGGCTGATCTGTACGCCCTATGTCACTACGGTCGTCCGGATGGAGGCGCTGGCGGCAGGCGACCTCGAAAGTCCGGTCGCCTATACCGACAACCAGGACTGCGTCGGCCGTATCACCAAGGCGATGGCGACGTTCCGTGAAAGCGCGCTGGCGGCGATGGAGCGCGATACCCAGCGCCAGATGGTCGCGATCATGGGCGAGGGGCTGGGCAAGCTCGCCGCCGGCGACCTGACCGCGCGGATCGATGCCGAACTGCAGGAGCCGTTCCTGTCGTTGCGCGACGATTTCAACGCCGCCGTCGCCGCGCTGCGCGCGACGATGCTGTCGGTGTCGTGCGTCGCCGGCGGCATCCGCAAGGGCGCGAGCGAGATCAGCGCCGCGTCCGACGACCTGTCGCAGCGCACCGAGCAGCAGGCCGCCAGCCTCGAACAGACCGCCGCCGCGATGGAGCAGATCACCGCGACGATGCGCGAAAGCGCCGCCAGCGCATCGCGCGCCGACCAGATCGTCGGCACCGCCCGCAGCGAGGCGATCGAATCTGGCGAAGTCGTCCGCCGCGCGGTCGACGCCATGGCGCGGATCGAACGCACCTCCGCCGAAATCTCCGACATCATCGCCGTGATCGACGGCATCGCCTTCCAGACCAACCTGCTCGCGCTCAACGCCGGGGTCGAGGCGGCGCGGGCCGGGGATGCGGGCAAGGGCTTTGCGGTCGTCGCCTCCGAAGTCCGCGCGCTGGCGCAGCGTTCGGCGGAGGCGGCAAAGGACGTGAAGCAGCGCATCACCGCATCGGTCCAGACGGTCGATACCGGCGTCGCGCTGGTCAGCGAAACCGGGCGTTCGCTCGATCGGATCATCGCCCGTTTCGGCGAGATCAGCGGGCTGGTCGCGGATATTTCGGGTTCGGCGGAGCAGCAGTCGCAGGGGCTGGCGCAGGTCAATACCGCGGTCGGCGAGATGGACGGCGTGACCCAGCGCAACGCGGCGATGGTCGAGGAAAGCAGCGCCGCCGCGCGCAGCCTGTCGTCCGAAGCCGACGCGCTGTCGGGCGAGATCGCCCGGTTCCAGCTGGGCGCGATGGCCGTGCGCGACCAGCGCGACACGGTGCAGCGCCTACCGGTACGCAGCCCGGCACGCGCCGTGGTGCAGCGCCTGTCGCATGGCAACGCGGCAGTCGCGATCAGCGAGGACGACTGGTCGGAATTTTGAGGCGGACGGAAGCGGGTGTGATTCGCGCGCCTTTTCAGGCCGCGCCGAGTCCAACCCGATCGTCACCCCGGACTTGATCCGGGGTCCCGCTTCTTCTTTCTTTTCGAAGCGGGAAAACCGGGAGCCCGAATCAAGACGGGGGTGACGAAGAAAGGTGCGTGCCGGAAAGCTGATTAGCGCCAGACGCGTTGATCGCTGGCGCGTCATGCTCCGGATATATTGAAAGTCGCGAATCATCCGCGTCAGCAAAAAATTTGGGAGTTTGCGGCGATCGGGGGCGCGGCATGGCAAAGCCATGCCGTCGGTCGCCACAAGCGGCGCCGGCCGTGTCGTCTCTGCAAAGCTGAAATAGCCTCGCTATTTTAGCGAGACGACTGGAGCGGGCGAAGGGATTCGAACCCTCGACCCCAACCTTGGCAAGGTTGTGCTCTACCCCTGAGCTACGCCCGCTCTGGCGTTCCGAACCGGGTGACCGGCTGGGGTGAGGCGGGCTATTAGACGGGGGTTTCAGAGTGCGCAACCCCTAAATGAACTCTTTTCTGTTTTGCCTGTGATGCCCACATAGGGGCGGCTGTCACAGGATAAGGAATCGACGCTTGGCCACGCTAGGACTGACCGCCCCGGAAAAGGATGCCGTGGAGGCGTTCCGCCGCGATGTCGTCGAACCATCGATGACCAGCCTCGTCATCATCGATTTCTGGGCGGAATGGTGCGGGCCGTGCAAGGCGCTGACCCCGATCCTTGAGAAGGTCGCGGAGGCCTATGCCGACAAGGGCGTGGTGCTGGCCAAGATCGATACCGACAAGAATCAGTTCATCGCCTCGCAATTCCAGATCCGGTCGATCCCGACCGTCTATGCGATGTTCCAGGGACAGCTGGTCGCCGACCTGACCCAGGCGCGGACCGAGAGCCAGTTGAAGCAGATGCTCGACCAGTTGCTGCGCCAGTTGCCGGTGCAGCCGGGTGCCGCCGCCGGCCCCGATATCGAGCCGTTGATCGCAATGGGCGAGGAGGCGCTGGGTGAAGGCGACGGTGCGCGCGCGCTGTCGATCTTCGACCAGATTGCCGAGATGGTGCCGGACAATGCCGCCGTCGCCGCCGGCCGCGTTCGCGCGCTGATGGCGCTGGGCGACCATGATGCGGCACAGGCGGCGCTGGACGTGCTGTCCGAGGATGCGGCGAAGCAGCCGGGCATCGAACAGGTTCGCGCCGCGCTGGCATTGGCCCGCGATGCGCAGCCGGTCGACGATCTGGCGGGGCTGAAGGCCGAGGTGGAGGCGAATCCCGACGATCACGACGCGCGCTTCCGCCTGGCCGGCGGACAGATGGCGGCGGGCGACCGCGACGGGGCGGCCGAATCGCTGCTGAAGATCGTTGCCGCCGACCGCAGCTGGAACGACGATGCCGCCCGGCAACAGCTGCTGAAGGTCTTCGAAGCGGTCGGTCTGGAGGACCCATGGGTGTCGCAGCAGCGGCGCAAGCTCTCGGCGATCCTGTTCGGATGAGCGGCCGCGTCTCCGTCTTCCCGCTGGCGGGGGCGCTGCTGTTTCCGAACATGCACTTGCCGCTGCATATCTTCGAACCGCGCTATCGGGCCATGGTGTCCGACGCGCTGGCGCGGGACCGGCGCATCGGCATGGTCCAGCCGCGCCCGGTGGGCGGCGATACCGACCGGCCGCCGCTGTTCGACATCGGCTGTATCGGGCAGATCGTCGATGTTGAGGCGCACGCCGATGGCCGCTACGACATCGTGCTGCGCGGGCTGTCGCGCTTTCGCATCGTCCGCGAACTGGATGTGACGACCGCGTTTCGGCAGGTCGAGGCGGAGCTGCTGCCGATGGTCGGCGACACGACGCTGGCGATGGCCGAGCGGGCGTCGCTGGAGATGGAATCGAAGCGATTCGCCGACCGGCTGGGCTATGCCGTCGACTGGGAATCGGTCGGGCGGCTGGACGATGAAAGCCTGGTCAACGGCATCGCGCAGATCGCGCCGTTCGACGTGGCGGCAAAGCAGGCGCTGCTCGAAGTCGACGCGCTCGCGGAACGGGCGGAACTGATCGTGCAGCTCATGCAATTCTTCGGCAGGCATGGCGATGATGACGAGGCGACGCTGCAATGACGATCGATCCGTGGCTGCTGTCGATCCTGGTATGTCCGGTGACGCGCACGCCGCTGCGCCATGATGCGGCCGCGGACGAGCTGGTGTCGGAGGCCGCCGGCCTCGCCTTTCCGATCTGCGACGGCGTGCCGGTGCTGCTGGTCGAAGCGGCCCGACCGTTGTGAGCCGCGACCTGTCGGGCAAGTGGAGCGGGATCTTCAACTATCCGCACACCCACCCGCCGACCGCGTTCGAGGCGGACATTGCCGACCTGGGCGGGTCGATCGTCGGCACGATCCATGAACCCGACCTCTATTCGGTGCCGCCGGGCGCGCTGATCGCCGCCGCGATCGACGGGCATCGCGACGGGGCGCAGGTGCGCTTCAGCAAATTCTACGACGATAGCGAAGGCTATGCCGACATGGTGGTCTATGCCGGCGCGCTGAGCGACGATGGCTGCGAGATCAGCGGACGGTGGGACATTCCCGGCGCGTGGTCGGGCAGCTTCCTGATGATCCGTCCGACCGCCGAGCCGGTGGCGGCGGAGGAAGTAGCCGAAGCCGAACGCGACGGACCGGCATAGGGCATGGCGCTGCTGCATCGCCTGGTGGGCCGGGTGGCGCGGGTGGTGTGGCGCATCACCCGCCCGCGCACCATCGGCGTGCGGGCCGTCCTGCTGTCCCCCGACGGCCGCGTGGCGCTGGTCCGGCATACCTATCTTGATGGCTGGTATCTACCCGGCGGCGGGGTCAAGAAGGGGGAGGCGATCAACGCTGCGCTCCACCGCGAACTGGCCGAGGAAGTGGCAGTCACCGATGCGGCGGTCGAGCAGGTGCTGGGCGTCTATCACAACCGGCGCGAGGGCAAGGACGACCATGTCATCGTCTATGTCGCGCGGGCGACCGATCAATCGCTGCGTGGCGCGGACAGGCTGGAGGTGGCGGAGGTCGGCTGGTTCGCGCTTGATGGGCTGCCCGATGGCACGACACCGGCGACGTTGCGGCGGATCGCCGAGTTTCGGGCCGGCGCGACCGGCGGGGGGAGTTGGTAGCGGGCGATCGTTCCCGTTTTGCCGTCCTCTCCACAACCGTCACCCCAGCTTGCGCTTGGGTGACGGTTGGGGCGGGTAAGGGAGGAAGGGAGGACGAGAGAGAAGAACAATCCTCCCTACGCCGTGATCCCCTGCAGCAGCTTGGGCAGCTTGCCCGTCTCACCCCGCGCTTCGGCCATGAACGCGGCCTTCAGCGGCGGGATCGAATCGACCGCCGACAGGCCGAAGCGCCGGACCGCGCTCGCCGCCTTACCTGGAATGCCGAACAGGCGGGTGAGGCCATCGGTCGCCAGCGCCACCGCGAACGTGTCCAGCCCGCGCCACCGCTGATAGCGCTCCAGCAGATAGGGATCGCCGAGGTCGAGGCCGGTGCGCTTGCCTTCGACCAGCACCTCGGTCAGCGCGGCGACGTCGCGCAGGCCCAGGTTCAGCCCCTGCCCGGCGATCGGATGGATGCCGTGCGCGGCATCGCCGACCAGCACCAGCCGGTCGGCAGTGATCCGGGCGGCATGGTGGAATCCCAGCGGATAGCTGGAGCGCGCCGACAGGTTGGATAGCTGCCCGAGGAACCCGCCCATCTTCTTCGACGCTTCGGCGAGGAACGCACGATCGGACAGCTTCAGCATCGCCGGCCGGTCCTTGGCATCTACCGTCCACACGATCGCCGAGCGATGGCCGTGTGCGTCGTCGTTCAGCGGCAGGATCGCGAAGGGACCGGCGGGATAGAAGATCTCGTAGGCGATATTCTCGTGCGGTTCCTCATGGCCCAGCGTGGTGATGATCGCGGCATGGTCGTAGCTCCAGCGCGCAACGCGGATGCCCGCGGCCTCGCGCGTCGGAGAATTGCGCCCCTCGGCGGCGATCAGCAGCGGTGCGGTCAGCGTGTCGCCGCCGGCCGTGGTCACCGTCACGCCATGGGCCTCGCGCCGCACGTCCAGCGCGCGGTCCTGGTAGCGCAGGTCGACATGGGGGGAGGCGACCGCCGCGTCGTAGATCGCCTGCCGCAGCCGCTTGTTCTCATACATCACGCCGACCGGATCGTCGGCGGCGTCGGGGATGAAGTCGAGCTTGCCCGGTTCCAGGCCGTCGGTCGCGCGGATTGCGGCGATCGGGCAGCCTTCGTCGCCGAGGCCGGGCGCGATGCCGATCGCCTCGAACATGCGATGCGTCGCGCTGGCGATCGCCGAGGCGCGCCCGTCGAAGCCGGGTGCCAGCGTCACCGCCGGATCGGCCGGATCGAGGATGATCGAGGTCAGCCCGTGGACGCCCAGCGCCACGCCCAGCGTGCTGCCGACCAGCCCGCCGCCCAGGATGATGACGTCCGCCTGTGCCATGAAACCCGTCCCATCCGTAAAGTCGTTTCGTGTGAGCGGACTTAGGGTCTGGCGCGGCCCACCGCAACGCCGCCTTGACGCCATGCCCCCCCGCGGCGCACATCAGGGACGTATCGAACAAGGGTGGAACGAATGGCGACCAACGCGCAGCCGATGTTGTGGCGCGACGCGATGAAGGCGGGTGCGAAGCGCAGTGGCGCGATGATCGGCGCGACGATCCTGTTCGTCGCCATCATCGTCATCGCCATCGCCCTCATCAGCTATTCGCCCGCCGACCCGTCGTTCAGCACGGCGGCGGGCGGCCCGGTCGCGAACAAGCTGGGGTCGGGGGGCGCGATGCTCGCCGACCTGCTGCTCACCATCTTCGGTGTGCCGGTGGCGATGCTGTTGCCGCTGGGGCTGATCGTCAGCGTACGGCTGTGGCGCGACGTGCCCGTGGGGCCGTGGCCGCGGATGCTGCGCGACTGCCTGATCGGGGTGCTGGCGATGGGCACCACGCTGGCCTTCGTGTCGGGGGAGGCGATCCTGTCGCTGCCCGCCGGCTATGGCGGGGTGATTGGGTGGAGCATCGCGCGGGCGGTCCAGGGGCTGATCCACCTGATTGGCGTGCCGGTCGCGGAGTTGTGGACGATTCGCGTCGTTGCACTCGCGACCGCGCTGTTCGGGGTGTGGCGCTGGGCCAAGGGGCTGACGATCGAAATCCCCGACGGCACGTTCCGGATGCCGAAATTCGAACGCCGGGCACGCGTCGGTGCGGACGCGCCGGACACGCTGGTCGAGGATGACGACCTGCCGTTCGATCCGGCGCCCCGCGCGGCATTGCTCGCCGACGCTGAGGAAGAGGACGCGCCCGCCCGGCCGCAACCGCGCCGCACCGCCCAGCCCGACGACCGTGCCCCGCCGATCATCGCCGATCGCGCCGCCTCGCCCGCGCTCGCCAGCGCGCCACGGCCCGCCAGCAGCGAAGGGCGCGACAATTTCGCGCTGCCCTCGATCGACCTGCTTGCGCCTGCGCCCGAATCGACCGGGCCGACGGTCGACAAGGCCGCGCTGGAGCGTAATTCGCGGCTGCTCGAAAGCGTCCTCGACGATTTCAACGTGAAGGGGCAGGTGGTGAAGGTCGCGCCCGGCCCGGTCGTCACCATGTACGAACTGGAGCCGGAACCCGGCATCCGCGCCAGCCGCGTGATCCAGCTGGCCGACGACATCGCCCGCAACATGTCGGCGATTTCCGCGCGTGTCGCGACGATCCCCGGGCGTACCGTGATCGGCATCGAACTGCCCAATCAAAAGCGTGAGATGGTGTCGCTGCGCGAACTCATGGCCAGCCAGGCGTTCGCCGACCAGAATGCGCAGCTTCCGATCGTGCTGGGCAAGAATATCGCGGGCGATCCGGTCGTCGCCGACCTGGCGCCGATGCCCCATCTGCTCGTTGCCGGTACCACCGGATCGGGCAAGTCGGTCGGGCTGAACTGCATGATCCTGTCGCTGCTCTACCGGCTGACCCCGGACCAGTGCCGCATGATCATGATCGATCCGAAGATGCTGGAACTCAGCATGTATCGCGGCATTCCCCACCTGCTGGCCGATGTCGTGACCGACCCGCCCAAGGCGGTGCGCGCGCTGAAATGGGCGGTCGAGCAGATGGAGGACCGCTATCGCATGATGGCGTCGATCAACGTCCGCAGCCTCGCCAGCTTCAACGACAAGGTGCGCGCCGCCGCCGCCAAGGGGCAGAAGCTCGGTCGCAAGGTGCAGACGGGCTATGACGCCGACACCGGCACGCCGATCTATGAGGAGGAGACGCTCGACCTGTCGCCGCTGCCGCAGATCGTGGTGATCGTCGACGAGTTGGCCGACCTGATGATGACGGCCGGCAAGGAAGTCGAATTCCTGATCCAGCGGCTGGCGCAAAAGGCGCGCGCGGCGGGCATCCACCTCATCATGGCGACGCAGCGTCCCTCGGTCGACGTCATCACCGGCGTCATCAAGGCGAATCTGCCGACGCGAATCAGCTTCCACGTCACGTCAAAGATCGATTCGCGCACCATCCTGGGCGAACAGGGCGCCGAACAGCTGCTGGGCCGCGGCGACATGCTCTACATGCCCGGCGGCAAGGCGCTGGCCCGCGTCCACGGCCCGTTCGTCAGCGATGACGAGGTGCAGGCGGTGTCCGATTTCTGGCGCTCGCAGGGCGCACCCGACTACATCGACGCGGTGGTCAACGAACCGGAGGGCGATGCCGGCTTCAGCCTCGACGGCGCGCCGACCGGCGACGATTCGCCGGAGGAACAGACCTTCCGGCAGGCGTGTCAGCTGGTGGCGGAAAGCCAGAAGGCCTCGACCAGCTGGCTCCAGCGCCAGTTGCGCGTCGGCTACAACTCGGCGGCAAGGTTGATCGAGCGGATGGAGAAGGAAGGGCTGGTGTCGCGGCCGGACCATGTCGGGCGGCGCGAGGTGCTGATGGACGCGGACGGACGGCCGACGGGGTAATTTGCCACTCCGTTCCCTCACTCCGACCCCATTCTTACCCCCCGTTTGCTTCGAGCGGAGGTTCGAGCCTGTCGAGAACCGAAGTCGAGAAGGGGTTGCCCCAAACGCCCCGTTCTCGACAGACGCTTCTCGACAAGCTCGAAGCTGCTCGAACCAAACGGTCAGGGGCGGGGGCGTGTGGAAGAAGATCCGTCCTTCCTGAGTAGCCATTGCGCTTGTCGGAATGGCGTATCGAAGGACCGTTTAGGGCTACGGGCCTTCGACAAGCTCGGTCCTTACTCGGCACGAACGGAGCGGCCTAGGGACGCGAGGGAACGGATCACTCCGCCAACCTTTGGCATCCCGACCCCCCAACCGCACGGACGCCCTATGACCGACCTCTTGCTCAACGACGGCCGCACCATCCCGGCGATCGGCTTCGGCACCTACAAGGTGCCCGCAGACGACTCCGCCCACCTGTCGCGCGAGGCGATCGCTGCCGGATACCGCCTGATCGACACCGCTGCCTTCTATGCCAATGAAGCCGGTGTCGGCGAAGCGACCGGCGGCACCGACATCTTCGTCACCACCAAATTGTGGCGCGATGCGATGGGCTATGACGGTGCGCTCAAGGCGTTCGATGCCAGCGCCGCGAAGCTGCCGCGCATCGACCTGTTCCTGATCCACTGGCCGATGCCGTCCGAGGATCGCTATGTCGACACGTGGAAGGCGCTGGTGCGGTTGCGTGAAGAGGGGCAGGTAGGATCGATCGGCGTGTCGAACTTCTCGCCCGACCATCTCGACCGGATCGTCGATGCGACCGGCGTCGTGCCCGCGCTCAACCAGATCGAACTGCACCCGACCTTCCAGCAGCGCGGCACGCGCGCGGCGCATGAACGGCTGGGCATCGTCACGCAAAGCTGGTCGCCGCTGGGGCAGGGCACGCTGCTGACCGACCCGACCATCACCGCCATCGCGGACGAGGCGGATGCGACCCCTGCGCAGGTAATCCTGGCGTGGCATCTGCAGGCCGGGCTGGGCGTGATCCCGAAGGCATCGTCGCGCGCGCGGATCGAGGAAAATCTGGCGGCGGATAAGGTGACGCTGACGCCGGAACAGGTGGCAAAGCTGGACGCGATGGACCGTACGGAGGGACGCCTCGGCCCGAATCCTGACACCCTATAAGTTCCACCCCGGCACGGGGAGGGGGACCATCCGCAGGATGGTGGAGGGGGGTGTCCGCATTACGGGACCGTTGCGTTGCGAGGCGAACCCCCTCCACCCGCTGCGCCCCCGGCTTGCGTCGCAAGCCGACTTCGCGGCTGTGACCTGCCCCCGGCAGGTCGCTGATCGCCGCTACGTCTCCCTCCCCGCAAGCGGGGAGGATTGCTAAGGGACGCCATGCTCCCCATCCACGCCGTCCTGCCCCATCTCCTCCAGACGCTGCGCGACCGTACTTCCGCCGTCCTCGTCGCCCCGCCGGGGGCGGGCAAGACCACCGCCGTTGCCCCTGCGCTGCTCGCCGAACCATGGGCGACCGGCGAGATCCTGCTCCTCTCCCCCCGCCGTATCGCCGCGCGCGCCGCCGCCGAGCGCATGGCCGTG
>CAJYRU010000391.1 GCA_913777295.1 uncultured Sphingomonas sp.
CGGCGACCGCCCCAACCGATCCGACGGCGTCCGGTCCGATCGCGTCCGGCCGAGCGGCGTCCGCGCCGATGATGCACGCGCACCGCGCGGACCGGTCGACCGCCGCATGACGCAGGCGGAAGCAGCCGATGCCGACCGGGCCAGCTTCGTCGACCGGCCCAAGCGCAAGCCGAGCGGCTGGGCCAAGGCCGGCCCTGCCCCGCGCATCGCCAAGGGCAAGCCCAAGGGCGGCCGCCCCGGCGGGGGCAAGCGCTGATGCGGGTCATTTCCGGGCAATGGCGCGGACGCCCGATCGTGGCGCCGAAGGGCGATGCGACGCGCCCCACCGCCGACCGCACGCGCGAGGCGCTGTTTTCGATGCTGGCCAGCCGGGTCGGCAGCTTCGACGAACTGGCCGTCGCCGACCTGTTCGCCGGATCGGGCGCGCTGGGGATCGAGGCGCTGTCGCGCGGTGCCGCGACCTGCCTGTTCGTGGAACAGGACAAGGCCGCGCTCGACGCGCTGCGCGCCAATCTGGCGAAGCTGGACGTGGCCGGAGCCGATGTCCGCGCGACATCGGTACTGGCGCTCGGCCCCGCGCCGCGTCCGCTCGACATCGTGATGATGGATCCGCCCTATGGCAGCGGTGCCGGGGCGGTCGCTGCGGACAAGCTGGCACGGCTGGGCTGGATCGGCCCGGCGACCTGGGTCAGCATCGAAACCGCGAAAAGCGAGGCGCTGGAGCTGCCGCAATTCAGCGTCGATGCCGAGCGCAGCTATGGCAAGGCGCTATTAACGCTCTTGCGCCTGATTTGATCCACAAAAATTCCGACTGTTAACATTTTCCGCGAAAAATGCTGATAAGCGTCGCCGGACAAGCTGGTGGCGGGATCGGGAATGGACAGCGCGGTATATGCCCTGATCGTAAACGCCTGCATCGCCGGCCTGTTCGCGACGGCCTTTGCGATCGTTCGGGTATCCTATCCCGAACAGCGTTACGTCACTTGGTTCGTGCTGGCCTATCTGGTCGGCGGGCTGACGCCGCTCAGCGAATTGTGCGTCCGGCTGGCCGACGACGCGACCGTGTTCATGATCCTCAGCTACGGGTCGTTCCTGGTCAGCATCCTGTTGCTGCAGGTCGGGCTGGCAGCACTTGCAGGGCGCGCGATCCCCACAAGGCCGCTGCTGCTGCTGCTGCTGTTCGGCATGGTGGACCGTGCACTGATCTGGAACGGGCCGCGCAACGCGTTGTGGTATGAAATCGCCTATCAGGCGCCGTTCCTGCTGGGTACGGGCGTGTCGACGGTCATCGCGGTCGATGCGGTACGGCGGCGGCGCGGGCCGTTGTGGCTGGCGCTCGCCATCGTATCCGCGCTGATGACCGCGCATTTCCTGGTCAAACCGTTCTTTGCCGCCACGTTCGGCTCCGGCTCGACGGCCAAGACCTATGCCACCAGCAGCTATGCGCTGTTTTCGCAGGCGACGGGCGGCGTGCTGATCGTCACGGCCGGGCTGTTGACGCTGTTGCTCGTGGTGCAGGCGGCGATGGGCCGGTCGATTTCCGAGTCGGAAACCGATCCGCTGACCGGCGTGGCCAATCGCCGCGGCTTCGAACGGCGGGCGATCCCGATGGTCGCCGCCGCGCGGGACCGCGGCGAGCCGCTGGCCGCGATCCTGTTCGACCTCGACCATTTCAAGCGAGTCAATGACGGGTACGGCCATGCCACCGGCGATGCGGTGCTGCGCGCCTTTGCCCGGATGCTGACCGAACGCTTGCCGGCCTGTGCCGTCGTCGCGCGGCTGGGCGGGGAAGAGTTCGTCGCCGTGCTGGACCGAACGACACTGCGCGGGGCATGGCTGGCCGCGCAATCGGTGCGGGCCACCCTGCCCGCGATCGCCACCCATCTGCCCCCGATCACCGTCAGCGCCGGGCTGTCGGTGCTGGAACCCGACGATACGCTGGGCAGCCTGATCGACCGCGCCGACCGCTGGGCCTATGATGCCAAGCGCGCCGGGCGCAACCGGATCTTTCCGATACCGGACCCGGTGGTTGACGCACAAACCCTGCGCACCGCCTAACACGCCGGGCCGCAATCCATGCCGGCCGGAAAGCGTACTGGGACTGATCGACCTTCAGCTCCCTGGACGACCGTTCCATCCCCATCGCCACTCCCGCGCAGTCGGGAGTACATTCCCACTGAAACGTCAGCGGCTATGGATCCCAGCCTGCGCGGGAATGACGAACATTTGCAATGGGCACTGAATGTCGATCGATCCTAACGCTGGCGCGGGACCAGCAGCAGGCCGACGATACTGGCGATTCCCGCCGCGCCCAGTACGGCGCCGACGGCGGACAGGCCGTGCGATTGCGACAGCGCCTGCGCGATGCTGGGGGTCAGCCCGCCGCCGATGACGCCGCCAACATTGAAGCCCATCGACGCGCCGGTATAGCGCACCCGTGCCGGGAACAGCGCCGGCAACCACGCGCCGAGCGGGCCGTAGACGAACCCCATCATCAGCAGCGCGAACGACAGCCACGCGCCGATCACGAACAGCGATCCGCCCCCGACCATCGGCGCCAGCATCACCCCCGCCAGCACGACGCCGAAACAGCCGCCCGCCAGCACCCTGGCCGGGGTCGAGCGATCCGACAGCCAGCCCGCCAGTGCGATACCGGCGGCCATGAACAGGATCGCGACCAGCTGCGTCTGCAGGAACGCGCTGCGGGTATAGCCGAGCGTCGTGGTGCCATAGCCCAGCACGAAGGTCGTCGCGATATAGTAGAGCGCGAAGCAGGCGACGACGCCGAACGTACCGGCCAGGGTCGCCCGCAGATGCGCGCCGGCCAGCTCCGCGATCGGCACCGCCGCCGGCGCCTCCTGCGCCAGCGCACGGGCAAAGGCCGGCGTCTCGTGCAGCTTCACCCGGACCCACAGCCCCAGCCCGACCAGCAGCGCACTGAACAGGAACGGCAGGCGCCAACCCCATGCGGCGAAATCCGCCTCCGACAGGGCGATGCCGAGCAGCAGGAACAGCCCGTTGGCAGCGATGAACCCGACCGGGGCGCCCAATTGCGGCACCATGCCGAACCGCCCGCGCCAGCCCTGCGGCGCGTTTTCCACCGCCAGCAACGCCGCGCCGCCCCATTCGCCGCCCAGACCCAGCCCCTGCGCGAACCGCAAGGTGCAAAGCAGCAGCGGCGCAACCCAGCCGACCATGGCATAGGTCGGTAGGAAGGCGATGAGCAACGTCGATCCCCCCATCAGCATCAGCGATGCGACCAATGTCGATTTGCGCCCCAGCCGGTCGCCGAAATGCCCGAACACCACCGCCCCCAGCGGGCGCGCGATAAAGGCGAGGCCGATCGACAGATAGCTTGCCATCAGCTGCGCCGACGCGCTGTCCGATGGAAAGAACAGCGGCCCGAACACCAGGGTCGCCGCAGTCGCATAGATATAGAAGTCGTAGAATTCGACCGAGGTGCCGATCAGGCTGGCGATCAGGATGCGGCGATGGACGCGCATGGGATGCGGTTGGGTCATGCGCCCGCGTAGCGTTTTGCCGACCGGGAGCAAGAAGGTTTCGCGTGGACGGACAGCAGCGCAACTTTCGCCGGAACCGGCGAAATCTCGTCCGTCCCGCGAAGACGGGAATCCTTAGCCGCCGACATCCGCATATGAGCCGGTACGTCGGCGGTTACGGACACCCGCCTGCGCGGGAGTGACGAACAGGTACTTACTTCGCGCTGGCGACCGTCACGGGCTTCAACTGTGCGACCCGCACTTGCGCATCGCTGTGCATTTCCTTGCGACAACGCTGTTCGTCCGTGAAGCGCAGCATACCGATGGCGCGCGACTGGCAGGCGTTCAGCGCAGCCCGGTCGATCCGGGCGTCGAGGGAGCGGCGGCCTTCGACCGTGGCGAGGTTCAGTCCGGCGACCGATACGCGTGCCGACACCGGCTCGCGCTGCTGGGCATAAGCGGCGGACGACAGACAAGCGATAGCGGTCGCCGCGACGGCGAGGAATCGGATGGTCATGAGGTAGCTCCTGCGAAAGCGTGCCCGTCGCAGCGGCGGTCGTCAGGATGACGCCGCCATCCACCGGCACCCGCCCGATAGGCGTCCAATGTTGCATCGCAGCGAAAGCAGGATGGCAGTGGCGTGACGATCGCGAAACGATTTCCGCGCTTGTCGCCCCATCGTTCGTTCCCTACCTGTTCGACAATGTCCGCACTTGCCCCCCATGCCCCGACGCCCGCCGACGCCCCGTATCTGCGCGGATTGAACGAACCGCAGCGCGACGCGGTACTGACCACCGACGGCCCGGTTTTGGTGCTGGCCGGTGCGGGCACGGGCAAGACCGCAGCGCTGACCGCGCGGCTGGCGCATCTGCTCTACACCCGCAAGGCATATCCGTCCGAGATCCTGTCGGTGACCTTCACCAACAAGGCGGCGAAGGAGATGCGCGAGCGGGTCGGCCGGCTGGTCGGCGATCTGGTCGAGGGGATGCCGTGGCTCGGCACGTTCCACGCGATCGGGGCGAAGATGCTCCGGCGCCATGCCGAGCTGGTCGGGTTGCAGTCGAATTTCACCATCCTCGACACCGACGACCAGCTGCGGTTGCTCAAGCAGCTGATCCTTGCCGCCAATCTGGACGAAAAGCGCTGGCCGGCGCGCAGCCTGGCGGGCCTGATCGACGGGTGGAAGAACAAGGGGATGACCCCGGCAGACGTCGATGCAGGGGAGAGCGAACGCTTTGCCAATGGGCGCGGCGGCGAGCTGTACCAGCAATATCAGGACCGGTTGAAGGCGGTGAACGCCTGCGACTTCGGCGACCTGCTGCTGCACGTCTTGACCATCCTGCGGACCAACCGCGAGGTGCTGCAGCAATATCAGCAGCGGTTCCGCTACATCATGGTCGACGAATATCAGGACACGAACAGCGTCCAGTATCTGTGGCTGCGATTACTGGCACAGGAGCGGCGCAATTTGTGCTGTGTCGGTGACGACGACCAGTCCATCTATTCGTGGCGGGGCGCGCAGGTCGAGAATATCCTGCGGTTCGAACGCGATTTTCCGGGTGCGAAGATCATCAAGCTGGAACAGAATTACCGGTCGACGCCGCACATCTTAGGCGCGGCGTCGGGGGTCATTGCGCATAATGGCGGCCGGCTGGGCAAGACGCTGTGGACCGAAACCGATGTCGGCGAAAAGGTTCGCGTGATCGGGGTATGGGACGGCCCCGAGGAAGCGCGCCGCGTCGGCGAGGTGATCGAGCGCGGGCAGCGCGACGGCCGAAACCTCGACGACTTCGCGATCCTGGTGCGCGCGCAGCACCAGACGCGCGAGTTCGAAGAACGCTTTATCGGCATCGGGATGCCGTACCGGATCGTCGGCGGCTTCCGCTTCTATGAACGCGCGGAAATCCGCGATGCGCTGGCCTATCTGCGGGTCGTGAACCAGCCGGCCGACGATCTGGCGTTCGAACGGATCGTCAACGTGCCCAAGCGCGGCCTGGGCGACAAGGCGGTGCAGACGATCCACCGCTTCGCCCGCGCGACGGGTTCGTCGTTGATGACCGCCGCCGCGCTCATCCTCGACACCGATGAGCTGACCGGGGCAGCGCGCAAGTCGCTCGGGCGGCTGGTCGGCGACTTTGCCCGCTGGCGCGACATGGCACGCGACCTGCCCCACGCCGAACTGGCGCGGCAGTTGCTGGACGAAAGCGGTTATACCGCGATGTATCAGGCGGAAAAGACCGCCGAGGCTGCCGGGCGGCTGGAGAACCTGACCGAACTCGTCCGCGCGATGGAGGAATATGAATCGCTCGGCGCGTTCCTCGAACACGTCTCGCTGGTCATGGACAATGAGGCGTCGGCGGAGGAGCCGAAGGTCACCATCATGACGATCCACGCCGCCAAGGGGCTGGAGTTCGATACGGTATTCTGCGTCGGCTGGGAGGAAGGGCTGTTCCCGTCGCAGCGTTCGCTGGACGAGGGCGGCACGGCGAGCCTCGAGGAGGAACGCCGCCTTGCCTATGTCGCGATCACCCGCGCGCGACGGCTGGCGGTGATTTGCCATGCCGCCAATCGTCGCATCTATGGCCAGTGGAATTCGTCGTTGCCCTCGCGCTTCGTCGGCGAACTGCCGCCCGAGCATATCGAGAGCGAGACGACCATGTCCGGTGGCGAGAGCCTATGGCGCGCGAACTGGAGCGAACGGGCCGACCCGTTCGCCGACGTCACGCGCGGCACCGGCCGCGGTCCGGGATGGCAGCGGGCGGCATCGCCGGGGTCGACCTTTACCCCAACCCCGTCGCGGGTGGTCGAAGCACGCGCGAGCGCGATCAGCCTCGGCAACAAGGGCCGCAGCGACCTGACCAAGGGACAACGCGTGTTCCACCAGAAATTCGGTTACGGCACGATCGAGACAATCGAAGGCAACAAGCTGGAAGTGTTGTTCGAGACCGCGGGCCAGAAGCGGGTACTCGACAGCTTCGTCACGGCCGGGTGACTATTTCCGTTAGCCGCGACGATGCTTGATGTGGATCAGCGACGGACGGGATAATACAGCGTATGGCCCACTCTCCAGGTACGAAGTACACGGAGGGCGCTATGCCTATCGATCATATAACATATTATCGTCGTCGCCTTGACGAGTCGCGTCATCGCGCGGCCAAAGCCGACCTGCCCGAAGTGCGGCGGGTCCATGCGGAGATGGCGGAACGCTATTCCGCGATTCTGCGCGATGCCGAACGCGGCGTCGTCCGCCCGGTGCTGGGTATCGTTCCGCGCTGACCGTACCCCCGCCCCCGACAGGCAACCGGGCCGCGGCTCGCTCGTTCACGATCCACCATTCCAGACGAGGACCGCATCATGCCCTATGTAAAGACCCGAGACGGGACCAGCCTGTTCGTGAAGGACTGGGGACAGGGCCGCCCGGTCGTCCTGATCCACGGCTGGCCGCTGTCCGCCGACAGCTGGGACCCGCAGGCGATGGCGCTGGCCGATGCCGGATACCGGGTGATCGCCTATGACCGGCGCGGGTTCGGCCGGTCGGACCAGCCCTGGTCGGGCTATGACTATGACACGCTGTCGGACGATCTGGCCGATGTGTTGCAGGAAACCGGCGTCACCGACGACATCGCGCTCGTCGGCTTTTCGATGGGTGGCGGCGAAGTTGCGCGCTACATGTCGCGGCACGGTGGCAAGGGCGTGACCCGCGCCGGCTTCATCGGGTCGGTCGTACCCTATATGCTCAAGACCGACGACAATCCCAATGGCGTGCCGCAGGACCAGCTTCAGGAGATCGCCGACAATATCAAGGCGGATCGCCCGAAATTCTTCCGCACCTTCTTCGACCAGTTTTACGGCGTGGGCTTCATCACCAGCCCGGTGAGCGAAGAGACGCTCGACCTGTCGTGGAACACCGCGATGCTGGCGGGGCTGAAGCCGACGCTGGCCTGTGCGGAGTCATTCGGGACGACCGATTTCCGCCCCGACCTGCCGTCGATCACGGTGCCGACGCTCGTCATCCACGGGACCTCCGACCAGACGGTACCGATCGATGCGACCGGCCGAGCGCTGGCTCAGGCGCTGCCGAACGCGACGCTGATCGAATATGACGGCGCGCCGCACGGGCTGTTCGCGACGGAAAGCGATCGGTTGACCGAGGATTTGTTGCGCTTTTTGGGACGGTAGGGTCCGGTGTCATCCCGGCGCAGGCCGGGATCCATGGAAACGGGACGTCGCGATAGAAGCGATGCCGGTCGTGTCCATGGATTCCGGCCTGCGCCGGAATGACGATAGCGGTCGCCCAAGCCCCAACCCAACACCCCCCAAGCCGATCTGCATTGCCCCTGACCGCCAGCGGACCTACACCCCGCCCCATGAGTGCCATCCCCCACCCTTTATCGATCGGTGCGTTCCGTGCCTATTTCCTGGCGCGCCTGTCGAACACGCTGGCGCAGATCGCGATGGTCGTGGTCATCGGGTGGCAGGTGTACGACATCGCGCGCGAAACCATGACGATCAAGGAGTCGGCATTCCAGCTGGGCCTGATCGGCGTCGCGCAATTCTTTCCCCTGCTGGTGCTGTCGCTGGTCGCGGGCTGGGTCGCCGACCGGATCGACCGCCGCTGGATCGCGCGCGGGTCGGTCGCGCTGGAGGGTGGCTGCGCGCTGTTGCTGGCGTGGCTGACCTATAGCGGCACGATCACGCTGCCCTGGCTTTTCTTCGTCGCCGCCATGCTGGGCGTCGCGCGCGCCTTTGCCGGGCCGGCATTGCAGGCGCTGGCCCCCAATCTGGTCCCTGCGGCCGTGCTGCCAACCGCGATCGCGATGAGTTCGATCGCGTGGCAGGGTGGATCGGTGCTGGGGCCGGCGATGGGCGGCTATCTCTATGCCTTTGGCCATTACCTGCCTTATGCGGTGTCGGCGGGGCTGTTCCTGTTCGGCCTCGTCATGCTGTTCCT
>CAJYRU010000392.1 GCA_913777295.1 uncultured Sphingomonas sp.
TAGCGATGTTTACACCGAACTATCTCCACCTCGACCACGAGGGACGCAACCTCGACGCGAATAACTGACATCAGCCGATCTGCTCCCACCTATCGAACGTTCCCACAAAGGAACGGCCAGCGAGACGTCCGGGCCATTCCCAGTGGGATCGAGAAAAAGGAATGCCGAACGCTTCCCAAAACTCGTCGCTATTGCAAGAGTGAGAAAGCGAAGCCTTCAAGCCTCGGTGTCAAAACGGTTCGGGTGTGTCACTTACTGGGCACTGCCGCCGGTTCACGCGGGGTCATCAAGGCTGAATCTGTCCTCGTCGTCGTCATAGGCGAATAGCTCGGCATAACGTCCCCACTCCGTTACTGCCTTCAGCGTCACGTCGGCGAAGTCGGGCGACATGTGATCCTCCAGCTCGTCACGGAAGCGCCGCGCGGGCGCCTGGTGCGTCGGCCGCTCGTCCAGAACCGTGCGGATATGACGGGCGAGCCGCACATGCGTTTCCAGCGTCCGGCGGAAATTGGCTTTCCGCTGGTCCACGTCCTCTTGCGCGAAAGCATGCCCGCGCTTGGTCAGCACCGCATCCCCGTCCACCACATCGATGAACTGGAGGAGTTGAAGGCTCTCCACGATCGGGAACAGGTCGTCGATTTCGAGCTGAAGCGTGTCGGCCAGCGTCGAGAGCGGCGCCCGTCCGAGAAACGGAGCGCCCTCGACTTCCTCGATCAGGCCGGCGAGCGTGTTGACTGACACATCCGGTAGGGGACGGTCGATTCCGTGTTCCATCGTGGGGCTGGCGGATGCGGGCGACGGCGCCGGCCGCTGCGTCATTCGGGCATATATTTGCTCGACCAGTTCCCGAAATGTCGGGTCGAGCCGGTCGCGTGGTTGCGGAAGATCGACACGGAACTCCGCGGCGATGCGCCCCGGATTGGACGATAGCACGAGGATGCGGTCGCACATGAGCACCGCCTCTTCAATATTGTGGGTGACGATCAGGATCGATGAGATCCCGAGCTTGTCCTCGTCCCACAGGTCGAGAAGATCGGTGCGCAACGTCTCCGCGGTCAGCACGTCGAGCGCGGAGAACGGCTCGTCCATCAGCAGCAGAGACGGTTCCACCACCAGCGCGCGCGCCAAGCCGACACGCTGGCGCATGCCGCCCGACAGCTCCTTGGGGAAGGCATTCTCGAACCCGTCGAGGCCGATCAGGTCGATCGCGGCCAGCGCACGCCGGCGCCGCTCGTCCGCCGGTACCCGCTGCGCCTCGAGGCCAAGCTCGACGTTCTGCTGCACGGTCAGCCACGGCATCAGCGCGAACGACTGGAACACCATCGCGACCGAACGGGGATTGCCGGCATCGTCGGGCACAAACGTCAACTCGCCCTCGGTCGGGCTGACCAACCCGGCGATCGAGCGGAGCAGGGTCGATTTGCCGGAGCCGGACCGGCCAAGCAGGCCAACGACTTCACCCTCGTTCACGGTCAGCGCGACATTGTCGAGAATGGGCGGTCCGCCCTCCACGCCGCCATAGCTGTGGCTCAGGCGCTCGATGGTGACGACGGGCTTGGGGCGGGCGATGGTCATGACCTTGGGGTTCCTCAGGATAGGCGCAGGCGGCGTTCGGAGATGCGGTAGAGCGGGCGGAAGAGCAGGCGGTTGATCGCGATCACGAACACCGACATGACCATGATGCCGAGCAGCACCCGCGCGCTGTCGCCGGCCGCGGTCGCATCGGCGATGTAGCTGCCGAGCCCTGTGGCGCGCAGGTGGGTCGATCCCCACGACACCGCCTCGGCGACGATGCTGGCGTTCCACGAGCCGCCTGATGCGGTCAGCGCGCCGGTGACGTAATAGGGGAAGATGCCGGGCAGGATCAGGCGTCGCCACCATTGCCAACCCCGCACCCCGAACATCCGGTTGGCCTCGATCAGATCGTTGGGGATCGCGCTCGCGCCGGCGATGACGTTGAACAGGATGTACCATTGCGTGCCCAGCACCATCAGCGGCGACAGCCACACGTCCGCGTCGAGATGGAAGCGGACGATCGCGACAACCGCGATCGGGAACAGGACGTTGGCAGGAAACGCGGCGAAGAACTGCGCGACCGGCTGGACCCGCGCCGCCCACCGCGGGCGCAGGCCGATCCAGACGCCGATCGGCACCCAGATCAGGCTGGCGATGACGATCAGCACGACAACCCGCAACAGGGTCAGCAGACCATAACCGAGCGCCCGCACGGCATCGTTCGGCGTCAGCGTATGCCCCAGGAAGCGGACGGCATAGATGCTCGCCGCGATGGCAGCGGCAATGACCAGCACCGTCCACAGTCGCAGCCCGGGCGACCTGTCGTCCCGGCGGGGCGAGAAGTGGCGGCGCTGCACCATCGTACGGGGCGCGGCGTCCGCCGTGAAGATCAGCGCCGCCCCGGCCCGCAGCGGCGCGGTCAGCGACGGCAGCAATCGCGCGCGCCGAAACAGGTCGTAAACCCACGATTGCGGCGGGCTGGCACTGGCGGTCTGTTCGACGCGGAAGCGGTCCGCCCAGGCAATGATGGGCCGGAACACGAGCTGATCGTAGAGGAGGATAACGACCGCCATCGCGGCGACCGCCTCCATGACCGCGCCGAGGTCCTGTCGCTCGATCGCCAGCGCCAGCCACGATCCGATGCCCGGAAGCATGATCTGGGTATTGCCGACGCTGATCGCCTCCGATGCGACAACGAAGAACCACCCGCCCGACATCGACATCATCGCGTTCCACACCAGACCGGGCGTGGAGAATGGAAGTTCGACGCGCAGCAGCCGGCGCAAGGGAGACAGACCGAAGCCGCTGGCGACCTCATTCAGGTCTGCGGGCACCTGTCGCAGCGACTGGTACAGGCTGAAGGCCATGTTCCAGGCCTGGCTGGTGAAGATCGCGAAAATTGCGGCGCATTCGACACCGATCCGGCTGCCGGGAAACAGCCCCATGAACGCGGTCACAGTGAAGGTCATGAAGCCGAGAACCGGCACCGACTGGAGGATGTCGAGCGCCGGGATGATGACAAGTTCGGCACGCCTGCTCTTGGCCGCCGCGGTCGCGGCAAACACCGTGAAGACGAACGAGGCCACGAGCGCGGCGAACAGCCGCAGCGTGGTCAGCAGCGCATAGCGGGGCAGCTCACGCCAATCGAGCGTGACCGCCTCCACCCGAAGCCGTGCCAGCGGCTCGACCGCGTCATGCACGCCGCTGGCGACCCCGACAGCGGCGGCAAGCAGGATCGCGAACACCGCCAGATCAGGCCAGCCAAGGCCACCGCGGAGGCGGCGGGGCGAGAAACCGAGGAAACCGGCGCGCTGCACATCGGGCACTTGAGGCGTCACGTCGTCATCCTTTTCTCGAAATCCGATGCCGCCACGAGGCGACACCATTGCGCGAGAACGGCGCCGGGACATCGGCCGGGCACCATCAGAATGCCCCGTGGGCGCGAAACGCGAACACGTTGGCCGGGCCGCGGTCACGATTGTAGCCGGGGTTCGCGACGAACTGATAATCGAGCGAGAACTCGACGCCCTTCACCGCGACCAACTTGTAATAGGCTTCCCCGATATATTCGGAACCGGGATGAGGCAGCCGGCCATCGCCGACGAGAACGCCGAGACCGCCTGCGTCGAGATAGCGCTGGTGCTCGCGACTGATGCCGTTGACGATGAAGACGGCGCCGACCGTATCGCCGCCGCGACCCCACCCCGCACCCTTGAGCGCAAGACCGAGCTGCGCGGTGCGATCGATATCAGTGAAATCATAAGGCTCGACCTGGCCGTCAGCGATTCCGGCGCGCCCGAAGACCCCGAGCGTATCGGTAACAGCCTGCTCGGCGTTGACACTGATCCCGGCGCGGGTGCGCCGACGACGGACAAGAGCGGTGTCCGCATCGTCGCCGGTCAGCCCGGCCAGCGCCAGCGCGTCATCGAATCGCCCGAACCGTCCGCGATTGCGGAACACCGTCACCCGCACGGCTCCCGGCCGGCTGGCCAGCGTGTGGCGGTGTTCGATCTCGCCATCGAGCTGGTATTGCTGGAAGCCTGTTTCGAGGGTTTCCCCGTTGGGCACCTTCGACAGGTTGAAAGCGCCCAGTCGCAGCGTCCAGACACCCTTGTACCATTCGGCCGCCACGCCGGTGGTGTAGCCCCAGGCATCGGCGGCATAGTCGAAGCTACCCGCATCGACCGCCGACCAGTTCAGGAAGTCAGCCCGGGGATCGTGGGCGTAGCTGTTGGTATCGAATACGTCGCCGACGCCGAACTTGCCCGCGGTCAGCACGATGCGATCGGTCATGCGTGATCCGGCGAGCTGATTGGCGACCCCGGCCACCGCCTCCCGCTCCCCACCCAGCCCGATCGTCTGGCGGAAGAAGAGCCGCTGGAGCCGGAAATAGGGGTTGGTGCGGCCGACTTTATAGGCCTCCGCGCTCGGAAATCCGGCGACGCCCAGCGTGTTGGAAAGGCCGAAGCCCTGATCGATCTCCGGGTTCACCCACAGCTCGCCCCCGGCCCACGGCCGCACGCCGGCATATAGGGTCACGTCCACCGTTTCCTTGGCCTGACGCGGCGTAAGGCTGTTGGTGCCGCTGTACGGCGAGGCGAAGCCGGGGGTGCCCTGGAGGACGAACGTCGCCTGACCATGAACAGCGAAGCGTTCATCCGCAGGCGCCGCCTCGGGCGGGACCGGTGCGGCAGGCGCGGTGACGGCGGGCGCGCGTGTCTGAATATCCTGCGCCATGGCAGATGCGTGGAGGGGCATGCCGGCAAGCGCGCATGCGCTCGCCAGCAGCAAGTTGATCCGGATCATGAAATTATCCTGCTTCTATTCGGTTACGGCGCTGCGTCAGCAATGCACCGGGCAAAGTCACACCAGCCGCGGTCGCAAGGCGCCGGACGCATAGAGAGCAAGGCGGACGCGTCGGCTCAGATGCTCGACGCGGACGGTATCGACGTGTCGTTCGACACGCAGCACAAGCAGGGTCATGATGACCTCCTGGTATTCCGGGTTGAAATCCGGTCCGGGAGATCAACGTCATCGCAATCAGGCGATGAGCGCGAACTCCCCGACCGTTTCATGTCCCGCGGCGCGGATCAGCGGAGCACAGCTCTTACTGTCGCCCTCGCTGGACACGGCGGTAGATCGGGCGTTCATCTTGGTCCTTCGTCTGGCGCGCAGGCGCGCGCCGCGGTTACGAGTCGCGACATCGCGACCGATGGACGCCACATACCTATCCGGGGTATAGGATCAACCCCGAATAACCGGAGTCGGCATGAGCCACGTTGAAAAAGAGAAGAAGAAGCTGCTCAACCGGCTGAAACGCATGCGTGGGCAGCTTGAGGCGATCGAGCGGGCGGTCGAGGAGGACAGGGAGTGCGCGCGTGTGCTGCAACAGGCGACAGCATGCCGGGGCGCGCTGGACGGCTTTATCGCCGAGGTGATCGAGGATCACATTCGCGAGCATCTGATCGACCCGGCGTCAGCGGTCGACAGTCCTCAACGTGCCGCGGCCGAAGAACTGGTCGAGATCGTCCATGCCTATCTGACGTGATTTCTCCAACACGGCTTATTAAATCTAGAGCGCGAAAAGCCTGTCAGGAACTGCTGACGTATATCTGGTCCGTTTTATGTGCAGTCCCCTTATGGAAGAATTGGCATCGCAATGGCCGTGATCTGGCTCTAGTGCTCGTAGGGTGTTCGCCCGGACCGTTGGAACATCACCGGCATGATGCTCTGTGTTCTTGGCACGGCGGGGATCTTCTTCGGGTCGCACCGCACCTGACGGCTCACGCGGCGGCGCGAGGAGCATAACCACAGCACTATGCGGGCGCTATGTAATTAGCTGGAATCGATCTCGAAATGCTATGTCGAGGGCGATAACTGGATTGCCACATCAAGGGTTGTGGCATGGTAGCGTGGCATCGGTCGCGGCGCGCCGACATCGGTCTGCGCGCCACCGGACTTCTTCTTTGCTGGGTGAGTTACACCGCAATTTCGCGGCTCGTCGCCATGCACGTGCCATCACAGAAAGCTGGCTTCCTTGCCTACGGGATCGCCGCAATCGGCTTCATGGCCGCGAGTGCCGGCAGCGCACTGACCATCCTGGGTCATCATCTTTTCGACGAGATCGAGGTGAGCGCCCGCTGGCGGGGGCGCCCCGACCTGAACGTTTCCCCTCCGTCAGAAGGTAGCATCGCGATGGACATCCCGGAACCGGCCATGCTGGTCGTAGGCCGTGACATTGATGGTGACTGGACCGTTCGTGAGAGCGCCGGAATGCTCCTCGGGCGCTTCTCATCGGCACAGGCAGCACAGCGTTTTGCCGAAGCGGAGCGGCGTGGACGAACATCGATCGCGGTTGCGACGTCGGCGGGGGTCCCGCACCGGATCGAGGGACGACTGAGCCTCATCAGCGATCGGACGCTGAAAAGCGGCGTGGCTCGTGGGTAAGCTCCCACCACGATTGCTTGGTGTCGTGCTGCTTGGATGTTCCGGCGGATCGACGTTGGTCCATCGCAGCGTGTTCGAGGCGGCGCGGCATGGTCCTGCGCAGGCCGCCGAGTTCGGCCTTGCCCTGCTGACGTTCATCCTCGCCAGCACCGGTATGCTGCTTCTGGTCCACGGGGCCAAGCTGTTCAAGCCGGCGCCTTCTCGCCTCCGTAGTGCGGAGCAGCGTGCCCAAAGCGCATTCCGATCGCGCTTGGAGGAACCCATCACGCCACAGGGCCGGGCGTTCGATACGCGGCATGGCGCTTCGATGATGCAGGCGCGGCACCGGATGGGTCTGTCGCGGCATGCACGATTGGTGGCCAAATCCGATACCCGGAAGCCCGAACGTGCCCTGATAGACTGGACATCGGCTTCCCGGCGCTGATCAGGACACCCATGCCTGTCATCGCCGCCTATCTGTACCGCCATGGCCGTCGTGTTCGCGAGATCGCGATCGACGAACGGGTCGATTGCCCCTCCGACCGTTCGGAGTTCGTCTGGATCGGGCTGACCGATCCGTGTGCCGACGAGATCGACACGCTGCAGCGCCTCTACAATCTCCACCCGCTGGCGGTCGAGGACGCGCTGAAGGACGGGCAGCTGCCGAAGGTCGACGTCTACGGCGATCAGCTGTTCGTGATCGGCCGGACTGCTCATCTGTGTGACGGGCATATCGTCTACGGGCAGACCGCAGCCTTCCTCGGGCACAGCCATATCATCACCGTGCGGCAGGGCTCGACGAGGTCCTACAAGCCGCTGCGCGAGCATCTGGAGGCCGCACCCGACCTGCTGGGCAAGGGCGGCGACTACGTCCTCCATGCCATC
>CAJYRU010000393.1 GCA_913777295.1 uncultured Sphingomonas sp.
GAAGGCTTCTTCGCCTTCTCCAGCTTCGCGACGCCGACCACCATCTATCGCTATGACGTCGCCACGCGGCAGGTGACGCCATGGGCGACGCCCAAGGTGGCGTTCGACCCGGCGCAATATGACGTCCGCCAGCGCTTCTACACGTCGAAGGACGGGACGAAGGTCCCGATGTTCATCGTCAAGCGCAAGGACGTGACTAAGCCCGCACCGACCCTGCTCTATGCCTATGGCGGGTTCAACGTGCCGATCCTGCCGGGCTTCTCGCCGGGGCGCATCGCGTGGCTCGAACAGGGCGGCGTACTGGCGGTCGCGAACATTCGCGGCGGCAGCGAATATGGCAAGGAATGGCATGACGGCGGTAAGCTGCTGAACAAGCAGAACGTGTTCGACGATTTCATCGCCGCGGGCGAGGATCTGATCGCGCAGGGCGTGACCGGCAAGGGGCAGCTGGCGATCCAGGGCGGGTCGAACGGCGGTTTGCTGGTGGGGGCTGTCACCAACCAGCGGCCCGACCTGTTCGCCGCCGCGCTGCCGGCGGTGGGCGTGATGGACATGCTGCGTTTCGACCGGTTCACCGCCGGGCGCTACTGGGTCGATGATTACGGCGTGCCGGCAAAGGAAGCGGATTTCCGTAACCTGCTGACCTATTCGCCCTATCACAATGTGAAGGCCGGGGTGACCTATCCCGCGATCCTCGCGACCACTGCCGACACCGACGACCGCGTCGTGCCGGGGCATACGTTCAAATACACCGCGATGCTCCAGTCGAAGGACATCGGGCCGAAGCCGCATCTGGTCCGCATCGAAACCCGCGCGGGTCATGGCTCGGGCAAACCGACCGACAAGGTGATCGAGGAAACCGCCGATCTGTGGGCGTTCATCGCCAAATGGACCGGGCTGGCGGTGAAACCGATCAACTGACAAATGACGCCGCGCGGGGCTGGCACCCGCGCGGCGCTCTGCTATCGGGGGGCATGAACGAGACCCCCGATTCCATCCTGATCGTCGACTTTGGCAGCCAGGTGACGCAGCTGATCGCGCGTCGCGTGCGAGAGGCCGGAGTCTATTCCGAAATCGCCCCGTTCCAGAAGGCCGAAGCGGCGTTCGAGCGGATGAAGCCCAAGGGCGTGATCCTGTCGGGCGGCCCGGCATCGGTCTGCGACGACGGCTCCCCGCGCGCACCGCAGGCGATCTTCGATTCCGGCGTGCCGGTGTTCGGCATCTGCTACGGCCAGCAGGTGATGACCGCGCAGCTGGGCGGCAAGGTGGAAAAGGGCAATTCGGGCGAGTTCGGCGAGGCCTATATCGAGGTCGGCGACGATTGCGCGATGTTCGACGGCCTGTGGGAAAAGACCGAACGCCATCAGGTGTGGATGAGCCATGGCGACAAGGTCACCGAACTCGCCCCCGGTTTCCGTGCGGTCGCGACCAGCCCCGGCGCCCCCTATGCGGTCGTCGCCGATGACGAACGGCGCTATTACGGCGCGCAGTTCCATCCGGAGGTCGTGCATACCCCCGATGGCGGCAAGCTGATCGCGAACTTCGCCCGCCACGTCTGCGGCCTTGCCGGCGACTGGACGATGGCCGAGTTCCGCGATGCCAAGATCGCCGAGATCCGCCAGCAGGTCGGTGATGGCAAGGTCATTTGCGGCCTGTCGGGCGGGGTCGATTCCTCGGTCGCCGCGCTGCTGATCCACGAAGCGATCGGCGACCAGCTGACCTGCGTGTTCGTCGATGGCGGCATTCTGCGCGCGGGCGAGGCCGAACAGGTCGTCAGCCTGTTCCGCGGCCATTACAACATCCCGCTGGTCCACGTGGATGCGCAGGACCTGTTCATGGACGGCCTGGCGGGGGTCACCGATCCCGAAGCGAAGCGCAAGTTCATCGGGAAGACCTTCATCGACGTGTTCGAGGCGGAGGCGAACAAACTGGGCGGCGCACAGTTCCTGGCGCAGGGCACGCTGTACCCGGACGTGATCGAAAGCGTCAGCTTCACCGGCGGCCCGTCGGTGACGATCAAGAGCCACCACAATGTCGGCGGCCTGCCCGAACGCATGAACATGGCGCTGGTCGAACCCTTGCGCGAACTGTTCAAGGACGAAGTCCGCGCGCTGGGTCGCGAGCTGGGACTGCCCGACGTGTTCGTCGGCCGTCACCCGTTCCCCGGACCCGGCCTCGCAATCCGTATTCCCGGCGAAGTGACCCGCGAGCGCTGCGACATTTTGCGCAAGGCGGATGCGATCTACCTCGAGGAGATCCGCACCGCCGGCCTGTACGACACGATCTGGCAGGCGTTTGCGGTGCTGCTGCCGGTGCGCAGCGTCGGCGTGATGGGCGACGGGCGGACCTATGACAATGTACTGGCGCTGCGAGCGGTTACGTCCACCGACGGCATGACCGCGCAGGCCTTCCAGTTCCCCGGCGACTTCCTGCCGCGCGTCGCGACCCGGATCATCAACGAGGTGAAGGGCATCAACCGCGTCACCTAGGACTATACGAGCAAGCCGCCCGGCACGATCGAGTGGGAATGACCGGGACAGAGAATCGTCCGGGGGACGATTTTCGCCCGGTCATTCGGCTGGCGTACGCCAGCCGTTGCGCGGTGCGATAGTCTTTCCAGAGACGATTTGTGCCGTATCATTCGCCCCGCGCGAGCGGGGCGCCGATCGGGGCGGAGAGTCGTCCGGTCATTCGACTGGCGCTGAAAAATAGACTCTTATCGTTCGCCCTGAACGTCATCCCGCCGAAGGCTGGGATCTCCCGGTGATGGCGCGCGACAGGCGCCGCCTGAGACCCCAGCCTTCGCTGGGGTGACGATCGTCGTTCAGGGATCACCCCCGACCGACCTTCTGATATTGGCGCGACGCGCCACCGTTATCGCGGCAACCGGATCGTCGCGTTCAACCCGCCGCCGTCGCGGTTCGCCAGGGCGATTTCACCCCCCGCATCGCGCACGATCGCGCGGGCGAGCGCCAGCCCCAGCCCGATCCCGCCGGTGCCCCGGTTGCGCGAGGTTTCCAGCCGGGTGAACGGATCGAACACCGCGGCCAGCCGGTCGGCGGGAATACCGGGACCGCGATCGGCGACGATGACCGCCACCGCCTGCGCACTCGTTTCCACCCGCACCTCGACCGCGCCGGCATATTTGATCGCATTCTCGATCAGGTTGCGCACCGCGCGCCGCATCAGATTGGGCCGCAGATGCAGCGGCACGCGCGCCGCTTCCTCGAATGCGACGTCGTGGCCAAGATCGCGAAAGTCGTCGACCACGGCGTCGACCAGCGCGGCGACATCGACATCGGTTGCCGCCTCGCTCGGCCGTCCGAGCCGCGCCAGCGACAATATGTCGTCCAGCGTCGCGTTCATCTCGTCGATCGTTTCGACCATCCGCGCGCGATCGGTGTCGTCCTCGACCGATTCGACGCGGACGCGCAGTGCCGCGAGCGGCGTGCGCAGGTCGTGGCCGATCGCGCCCAGCATCCGGTCCTTTTCATCGACCATCGCGTTCACCCGTTGCCCCAGATCGGTGAAGGCAGAAATCAGCAGCCGTACGTCCTGCGGCCCCGATGGTTCGATCGCGGGCAGGGGACGGGCCGGGTGAAAGGCGCGCGCCGCCCCGGCCAGCAGGCGCAACGGCTTGGCGATCCGCCGCCCGATCCACAGCACCGGCAGCAGTACGATGACATAGAGGATGAAGGTCTGCGCCAGCAGCTGCCACAACAGCCCGCGCTCGGCCATCGGCCACGGCGTATGCGACACCAGCCAGCCGCGTCCGGGCAGCTCGACCGACGCGTCCAGCACCGCGCCCATTCGCCGCAACCGGTCCGCCCGGCGCCCGTTGATGCCACGCGCCGCGATCTCGTCCTCGTCGATCGGGCGGATATGCGCGGCGACCGTCCCGATCCGGATCCCCACATCGGCAAAGCCCGACCGGATCGCATCCTCGACATCGCGTTCGGGGGTGCCACGCATCACCGGCGCGCGATCGGTGACGAGCCGCACGCCACGCATCCGGTCGCGCGGAGTCGCAATCGCCTGTCCGGGGCGCGGGGCGATGCGGCGCTCCGCCGCGTCGATCAGGCGGGTGACGGCGGGCAGGGTGATTTCGGCAAAGCGGAACGCCCGCCGTTCGCGCAGCAACAGGCCGAAGTTCAGCGCCTGCGCGACGAACAGCGCGACCGCGACCAGCAGCGCGATCTGTCCCGGCAGGCTGGTCGGCCCCAGCCGCCTCACAGGCGGGTTCTCGATCTGCACCGCTTCACAGGCGCGTCACCTCGGTCGCAAGCGTATAGCCGCCGCCCCACACGGTCTTGATGATTTCCGGGTTGCGGACATCGGTCTCGATCTTCTTGCGCAGGCGGCTGACCTGGTTGTCGATCGCCCGGTCGAACGCCGCCGCCTCGCGTCCCTGGGTCAGGTCGAGCAGCTGGTCGCGCGTCAGCACCTGGCGCGGGCGGGTGACCAGTGCGTGCAGCAGGTTGTATTCGCCGGTCGACAGCGGCACCGACACGCCCTCGCGGTCGACCAGCGCCCGCTCCCCGGTCTTCAGCACCCATCCGGCAAAGGCGAACGACCCCGCCTCCGGCGCGTGTTGCCGGACCGATCCGCCCGCCGTCCGCCGCAGCACGACCTTGACCCGCGCCGCCAGTTCACGCGGGGAAAAGGGCTTCACGACATAATCGTCGGCGCCCATTTCCAGCCCGACGATCCGGTCGGTTTCCTCCGTGCGCGCGGTCAGCAGGATGACCGGCGTCTCGCTCGTTTCGCGAATATGGCGGCACAGCGACAGCCCGTCTTCCCCCGGCATCATGATGTCGAGGATGGCGAGATCGATCGCATAGGCGTTCAGCCGCGCACGCGCACCCTCCGCATCGCCGGCCTGGGTGACGCGAAAGCCCTGTCTGGTGAGATATTGGGCAAGGGGTTCGCGGATCGATCGTTCGTCGTCGACCAGCAGCAAATGGGGAATATCAGCCATGTCGGTCATGGTACGCGGCCCCTCGGCAGAAGGGAAATGCCGGGCGACATTGCGGCAATATCGCCCGGCACAGGATCATTCGGCGGGTGCGCCGCCACGTCGCGCCATGCGTTGGTCGCGCCACTGCTTGCGTTCGGCGGCGTCGACACGGCCATCATGGTTCGCGTCCTGCCGGTCGAACATGCGGGTCGCCACCGCGCGAAACTCGTCGCGGGTGACGACGCCGTCCTTGTTCGCATCGGCGCGCTCCAGCATCCGGTCGCCCATGCCGTGCCCGCGACCGGGCATCGGCGTAGTGCCATCGACGGTCCCGCGCGGACGCTGCGGCAGTGCGGCGCGTTCGGCGGCGGTGATCTTGCCGTCATGGTCGGTATCGAGCGCGTCGAACCGGCGATCGGCCCGCGCCAGCGCCTCCTCGCGGGTCAGCACGCCGTCCGCCATCGGGCGGGGCGCCGGCGGTGGCGCAGTCTGTGCAGTGACGATCGTGGGGAGGGCGATACCGGCGAGCGAGGCGGCGGCAATCAACGAACGCATGGACGAACCTTTCGAAACGATGGGGCGCACCCCCGGTGGAGAATGCGCACCCCTTGTCGCCGCCAATTGTCGCCAGCCTTTGTCGTGCGCTGCCTGCTTTGTCGCAGCTTGTCGCAACCGTCAGTTTCTGGCCGGCGTCCCGAACAGGTTCCGGCGCTGTTCGTCGGTCATCGGTTTGCTGCCGTCATTCACCGCCTTGCCCTTCGCATAGGCGGCGATGGTCGCCGGTCGAGCGGCGATGGCATCGAACCAGCGCTTCAGGTTGGGGAAGTCTTCCAGCTTCTGGCCCTGTGCCTCGTGGGGCACGATCCACGGATAGGCCGCCATGTCGGCGATCGAATAGTCGCCGGCAATGAAGTCGCGGTCGGCCAGCCGCTTGTCGAGGACGCCGTACAGCCGCGCGGTCTCGCGAATATAGCGGTCCTGCGCATAGGGAATCTTCTCGGGCGCATAGATGTTGAAATGATGGTTCTGCCCGGCCATCGGGCCAAGGCCGCCCATCTGCCACATCAGCCACTGGATCGCGTCGTAGCGCGCGGGCGTGTCGGCGGGCAGGAACCGGCCGGTCTTTTCGGCAAGGTACAGCAGGATCGCACCGGATTCGAAGATCGACAGCGGCGCGCCACCGCCCAGCGGTTCATGGTCGACGATCGCGGGCATCCGGTTGTTCGGCGCAATGGCGAGAAATTCGGGGCGAAACTGTTCGCCCTTGCCGATGTCCACCGGATGGATGGTGTAGGGCAGGCCGGCTTCTTCGAGGAAGAGCGTGATCTTGTGGCCATTGGGCGTAGGCCAGTAATGCAGGTCGATCATGGAACGGCTCCGATACGGAAGGACCCGCGCCACATGGGGAGCGCCGACGCCCCGGCCAAGGCGTCAGCGCGCGAACAGGGCCAGCGGCACCGCATCGGCCATGGCGCGATAGCCCGCCATCGACGGGTGCAGGTGATCGCCGGAATCATAGGCGGCCAGCATCCGGTCCGGGCGCGCCGGGTCGCGCACCACCGCATCGAAATCGATCACCGCGTCGAAATGACCGGGCGTGCGGATCCACGTGTTGATCGCCTGTCGCGCGGCTTCGGCGGCGGCATCTGGATGATAATAATCGTTGCCGACGAATGGGGTGATCGTGCCGCCGATCACCGTCAGCTTCAGCGCCCGCGCGCGTGCCACGATCTGGCGATAGCCGGCGATCATCTGCTGCACCTGCGCCTGTCGTTCCGCCACGCTCGCCACCCGCTCGCGGCCCAGCCGGCCGAGATCATTGACCCCTTCGAGCAGGATGACATAGCGCGCGCCCGGCTGGCTTGCGACGTCGCTGTCGAACCGGGCCAGCGCATTGGGGCCGCTGCATTCGGCCAGCAGGCAGTTGCCGCCGATCCCGTGGTTCAGCACCGCAACCCCCCGCGTGAGCGGTGCGGCGGACAGGCGGCGGGCAAGGCCGTCGGTCCAGCGCAGATTCTGGCCACCGGTCACGCCATAGCCGTCGGTGATCGAATCGCCTAATGCGAGGATGGCACGTGCGGCGGGGGTGGCGGTCACCTCCACCGCGGCGATCTGGAACCAGCGCTCGACCGGTTTAGCTTCCACAAATTCCGCATCGGACAGCCGATCGCCCGCGATCGTCCAGCTGCGGGTCCGCGCGCCGGGATGGCCGGTCTGCTGATCGGGCAGCGTGGCGAAGCGCGTCGTGATCGCCAGGTCGGACAAAGGCCTGGCAACAAAAGGAACCGGATCGGACCAGAAATCCGCGCCCGCCGGGATCTCCACGGCTGCGCTGCCGCCGAAGGTCAGCGCGCGGTCTGTCGCGCCGTCGATCGCGGCGGCGGCGGGACCGGCGGCAACCGCGACATGCGCCCCGGCGATGGTCAGCGGGGTCGTGCCGAACCGGTTGGTGAAGCGCACCCGGACCGCCCCGCCGCCCAGCGTAAGGCGAACGACCTGCCGCACCGTCATCGTGCCCTGTTCCGTCTGGGGCAGGCGCTGTTCGGGGCCGGACCGGATCGGCGACGTCGTCCAGCTGGCGACCCACGGCGCCTGGCCGGCGGGTGCGGCGGGCGCAGACAGGGCCAGCAGCACCGCACTCATCGCGGTCGACAGTATACGCAATCGTTTTCCCCTCCAGCTCCAAACAAGCTATCGGCCCGATACCGGTGTCACAAGAGTATAACTTTGATTTTCAACCCTGTTCCAATTGTAACGCGGGAAACTGATCCGCTATAAATCCATTTATATTGCCTGGTTGACGCGTTGGTCGCGTTAGAGGCCGACGATCATGAATGGTACGGATATTCGCTAACAGGGAGAACAGCTTATGCCCGGTCATGGTGGCGACGTGATCATGCGGAACGAATCCGATCAACCGACGGTGTCGTCGGCGGATTTCGCCCGCCGGTTCGGCCAGCTGCGCCAGATGCAGGACGACGAGGCGATCTTCGTCACCCATCATGGCCGCGCGACCCATGTCCTGACCACCGTACGCCACTATACCGCACTGAAGGAGGGCGATGGGGTGGGGCGCAGCGATCCCGCCGTCGCCCCGCCCAGTCTGCAGGATTTCGCCAATTGCCTGACGATCGGCGTGGTGCTGATCGATTACGACCTGCGGGTGCTGGCCGCCAACCATGTCGCCCATGCGCAGCTCGACCGGAAGGAAGGCGAGCTCGTCGGACAGCGCATCTTCGAAACCATACCGCCCTTGCGCGGGTCGCTGGTCGAAACCTATGCCCGCCGCGCGGTCGTCAGCCGGGAACCTACATCGGCGGAAATGCCGTCGCTGTTCCGCCGCGACAACTGGATCCGGGTCGACATCCATCCCTTCGCCAATTACGTCACGATCCTGGTCCATGACATAACCGAGGACGTGCGGCGCCATCGACTGGCCGATGCCCGCCAGGCGCTGCGCGAGGCGGTCACGGCGCATGACGGCATCGGCTATGCCTCGCTCAACACGCGCGGCCATATCGACCGGGTGGAGCCGACCCTCTGCGACATGGTCCGTTTGTCGGAGGAACGGCTGCACCATGTCGCGATGGCCGACCTTGTCCCCGTCGCCCACCGGGTCGCGTTCCGCGAGGCGCTGGACTTGGTGTTGAGCGGGGAGGGCGCCCGCACGATCGACAGCGCGCTGCTGTCCAATGACGGCGCGGCGATCGCGGTACGCGTGACCATCGCCGAATTGCGCGGCATCTATGGCAATGAGGGCGCGATCGTTCTGCTCACCCGGCGATAGCTCAGCCGACCAGGACCGGCGTGCCGCAGCGCACGCCGTCGATCCGCACATCCGCCTGCCCGACATGCAGCCCCGCCAGTGCGCCGACCTGTCCCACCACCAGGTCCAGCGCCGGAGCGACCGCGCTCAACGTATTCCCCAGCGTCTGGGTCACCAGCCCGGCCGACAGCCCAAGGCCCAGGACGTTGGCGCGAATGTCCACGTTGCGCAGCAGGCTGCTGGCCACGCCGGCGGCGATGTCGTTGGTCGACACCGACTTCACGACATTGCCGTCGATCTCGGCGGCGGTGAAGGTCACGCGCTGCGCATGGACCCCGCCCAGCTGCACATTCGCCTGGCCCGTCAGCGATACCAGCGGCAGCGACACCAGCCGCGCCGCGCGCAGCGTCATGGGCTGCTGGAAATCGGGCAGCAGCGCCGGGTCGAGGTCGGCGATCGCCGCGCGCCCGACTGACGGCGTCACGTCCAGCGCGACGGTGGCATTGCCCGGCCCGCCGCGACACCCGATCTGCGCCAGCCGCGCCTCCGCCTCCGCCAGTTCGACATAGATCGGCACGCGGACCGACCCGAGGTTCAGCGGCGCGTTCAGTAGCGCGATGTCGATCCACAGCCGGGTCTGCGCGCTGCGCACCACCGTCTGTCCCGCCTCGCCGACCGACAGCCAGCGGCTGCTGGCCGGACGCTCGCCGATCTGCAGCCACAGCCGGGTGCGCCCGATGCCGGCGATGCCCAGGTCGACCTCGCTCTGCACCTGCCGCGTGCCGCTGGAAATCTGCAGCGCCTCGCGCAGAAAGGCATAGGCGTCGGCCTGTACCGGGCGCAGCGGGTCGGCAACGCTGCGGCTGCCCAGCGGCCCCAGGTCGATGATCGTGTCCAGCCGGACATTGCGGTTGGGCAGCTTGCCCGCGACCGAACGCAACACCTGCGCGGCGGTGCTGCTGGTCGTCGCCCCGGCCATCGCCGTCACCAATCTGGGCAGGGCGATGTCGGTCGCCAATAATTCGTCAAAACTCGCCACCTGCACGCCGGCCCCGGTGCGCAGCAACTCCGCGGTCTTCAGCAGGTCGACCTGCCCCGACACCAGCGCGTTGTAATCCATCGCCGACAGCGACAATTCGCTGCCCGCCAGCTGCGACAGCAAGGCACCGGGCAGGCCCCCCTGCACCGATGCGAGTCGCGTCCCGATGGAAAATCCGGCCAGATCGATCCGCGCCGCCGTGGCCCGCGCGCCGATGGTGACATCGCGATAGCCGAATACCCGAGCGAAGACCGGCTGGACCCGGCTTTCCAGCGCGACCTGCGCCGCATTGCCCGGCGTGCCGTTCGCCACGAACCGCGCATCGACCGACAACCGGGCATCGCGCGTGAAGCGACCGGGCGTCATCGTCACCAACCGCGTCGCATTGTCCGACGACAACGTCACCGCCGCCTGCGCCCGCGCGGTGGCATTGTCGAGGTCGGCCGCCGCCGCCAGCGCCGCCGCATCGGCCGCGCCCTGCAACCGCCGCTTTTCGAGGTACAGGGTGGCGGTATCGACACCCAGTACGGCGGTGCCGGTCAGCATCGCCAGCCCGCCCGCCAGGATCATCGCGACATTGCCGTCGCGCCGCGCGCCCAGCCGCCGCATCATCCGCCCGACCATCGCCCTAGAACCCCGCCAGCACGACGCTGGCCTGCCGCCGGATCACGGTCGTCGCGGCGGGCATGATCGGCAGCTTGAGCAGCGGGTTGGCCGATCCGTCATAGGTGATCTTCACCGTCAGCTGACGCCCGTCATCCTCGACGTTCAAGGACACGTTCTCGCTGCGGATGCCATAGCTGCGCGCCAGGGTCTGCGACGCGGCCTGGCTGGCCAGTGTCGCGCGTTCCGCTGCGGTGATCCCGGCCAGCGCCGCGCGCGCGCCTTCGTTCGCGCTCTCCTGCACGACATGCGACATCGCCAGCCAGCTGCCGCCGCTGAGGATGCCGAACAGGAAGACGGTGAGGATCGGCAGTGCCAGCGCCAGTTCGATCACCGCCGTTCCCCGCCGGTCCGCCGCCAGCCGACGCAGACCCCGGTCGATGCGGAATTTGCGTAGCCTGTGCAACGGGATGGCGCGGTTGCCGTCCGTTGTGCCGATACCCCGTCGTCCGGACGGGGCGACGCTGTTACCCGTTACGCGGTAGCAGACCCTGGCGATCATACTGCAATCCTCCCGATCGACAGGATAGGGCGGGCGCGGTGACCGGCGGGTTGCGGGTAAGCGCCTGCAATAAATCGCATTTTGCGTAAAGTATCTGCGGGTTTGTCGCTGTTGCGCCCGATCGCGGGTCGGGGGACTGGCGATCCGTCATGGCGATGCGGCATCGTGGCGCGAACATGCCGGTGCGTGTCTTGCCGAGGTTCGCGCGAACAGTTACCCGCAACGACGATCCGTCCGCGCCGATGCGGGCGATGCCAGATGTAAACGGGTATCGACACGTGACTGCTGCCAATCGAACGACGGGGTCCAGGCTGTGGTGGCTGGGGGACCGGATGGCGGTGCTGGTCCTCGGCCTGATCGCCGGGTTCGTCGTCGGCCTGTCCTTTGCCGGTGACGGCCGGATCGCGCTGCCGGGATCGCCGGCGCCGGCCGCCTCGCCCGTGCCGCCGGTCGCACCCGGCGCTTCCTCGACCGGGACCGATGCCGCGCCGGCATCGCCTGCCGCGCCGTCGGTCGCCGCGCGGACGGTCGACGGCCCGATCGACCCGCAGGTCGTCGCCCGCATGAAGCGCGACGGCGTGCTGCGCGTCGGGGTGTTCGGCGACAGCTTCGGCAACGGCATCTGGGACGCGCTCTATCGCCAGCTGCCGAAAGATGACGGGTTCGAGGTGTTGAAATTCGCCAAGGAAGCGACCGGCTTCACCCGCTACCGCGTCCTCGACCTCGAAAAGCGCGCACGCGAACAGCTGGCGGCCCAGCCGGTTGATGCGGTCGTCATCAGCTTCGGCGCGAACGACAACCAGGCGGTGTTCGCCGACGGCCATCTCCACCCGTTGATGAGCGATGGCTGGAAGCAGGTGATCGGCGACCGCATCGACAGCTATGTGACGGCGCTGCGCTCGACCGGTGCGGTCGTCTACTGGGTAGGCCTGCCGGTGATGCGCGATCCGCAGCTCGACGCCGATATGCAGGCGATGGACGCCTTCTACGAAGAGCATATGCGCCGGCTGGGCGTGCCGTTCCTCGATTCCCGCCCGCTGACGCTGGACGCGGAGGGCAAGTACAACGCGTATCTGCCCGACCTGAAGACGGGCAAGCCGGTGCTGATGCGTACCGGCGACGGGTTGCACATGATCGGGGTGGGGTATCAGCGGTTGACGAACAGCGTCGCGAACGACCTGCGTCGCTATGCCGAGCGCGCCCGGCGCGCGGCGGGGCGTCCGTTGCCGACGCCCGCGCCGACCGCGACCGGAGCAGCACGCTGATGTCGGCGCTGTTCGCCATCGCGCTGGCGCAGGCCGCAAGCGCCGATGCCTGTATCGGCGGCCTGTGCGATGCGGAACGGCTGCGCCCGTTCCTCGAAAAGCTGGCGACGGCGCGCAGCGCGCCCGAACCGGTCCGCATCCTCCAGATCGGCGACAGCCACACTGCCGGCGACCAGATCACCGGCAGCTGGCGCACGATCCTCCAGACCCGCTATGGTCGGGCGGGGCGGGGCGCATTGCCCCCCGGTCGGCCCTATGCCGGCTATCTGACCCGCGACATCACCGCCGGCCAGTCGATGGGCTGGAGCGTCAACGGCATCTTCGGCGCAGCCTGGTCGGCGACCAGCAACATCCGCCTGGGCCTCAGCGGATACAGCCTGACGACCAGTCAACCGGGCGCGGCCGTGACGCTCAGCGCCGATAACGGCCGCAACTTCGACCGGCTGACCGTCTGCGCGCTCAGCGGGCCGGGACAGGGCACGTTGCAGCTCAGCCTTGGGGCGGCGGTGGTGTCATGGTCGCTCGCCGGCGCCGAGCCTGGCAGCCGGTGTCGCACGCTGGACGGCAATGGCGAGGCGACGATCGCGTCGGCGACCGTGATCGGCGGGCCGGTCACCATTACGTCATGGAGTACCGAACGGCGGCAGGGCGGGGGCGTGATCCTGTCGAACCTCGGCACGGTCGGCGCGCAGTTCCAGCATTTCGGGCGGACCGACGACCGCGTCGTCGCGACCGAACTCGCCGCCTATCGTCCCGACCTGATCGTCGTCGCCTTCGGCACGAACGAAGCGTTCCGCCCCGGATTCTCGGCCAGCGCCTATGAGGTGTCGTTACGCGCCGACCTGACGCGGCTGCGGCGACTGGCGCCCGGCGTGCCGATGCTGCTGGTCGGCGCCCCCGATTCCGCGACGAAGCTGCCCGGCCTGCAAACCGGGGAAAGCGGCACCAGCATCCCGTGCAGCGGCAATGGCGAATGGCGCCCGACTGCCGCGCTGGCATCGGTACAGGCGATCCAGCGGCGGCAGGCAAAGGCGTTCGGTGTCGCCTATTGGGACTGGGCACAGCGCATGGGCGGCCGCTGCGTCGCCGATGGCTGGACGCAGGGGGCCAGCCCGCTGATGCGCGGCGACCATGTCCATTTCACCAGCCGCGGCGGCGCGGAAATCGCGCGGCTGCTGCAGTCCGATCTGGACGCGGCGATGACCCGGCTGGTCGGATCCACCGGACAGCCCGGCTGGGCGACTGCCGCCGATCCGGTGACGGTCCGCTAGATGCTGTTCCCTACGCTCAGCTTCGGGCTGTTCTTTCTGGTCGTCTACGCGATCATCTGGTCGCTCGGGCGCTCGAACGAATGGCGCAAGATCGCGCTGCTGCTCGCCAGCTGGTTCTTCTACGGCGCGTGGGATGCGCGGTTCGTCGCACTTCTGTTCGTCTCGGCCTTCGTCAACTGGGCGCTGGCGCAGGCGATCGTGCGCAGCGACGACGACCGCACCGGTCGCACGCTGGTGACGGTCGGGGTGGTCGCCAATCTGGGGGTGCTGGGCTATTTCAAATATGCCGGCTTCTTCCTCGAACAGCTTGCCAGCCTGCTGACCCCGCTCGGGTTCGGGCGCGACCTGCCGCTGTTGCAGGTGGTGTTGCCGGTCGGGGTGTCGTTCTTCACCTTTCAGGCGATTTCCTATCTGGTCGACGTGCATCGGCGGCGCATTCCGGCGGCGAACCTGCTCGATCTGACGCTGCTGATGTCGTTCTTTCCGCATCTGGTCGCCGGGCCGATCGTGCGCGGGGCCGACCTGTTGCCGCAGTTCCGCCGGGTGCCGACGATCGATCGCGGGACGGTCGCCGCGGCACTGCTGCTGATCCTGTGGGGTCTGTTCAAGAAGGCGGTGATCGCATCGCAGCTGGCCGGGGCGCTGGTCGATCCGGCGTTCTTCGATCCTGCCAGCCGGTCGAGCTTCGACCTGCTGATCAGTGCCTATGGCTATGCGGTGCAGATCTATTGCGACTTTTCCGCCTATTCCGACATGGCGATCGGGCTGGCGGCGCTGCTCGGCTACACCTTCCCCCGCAATTTCGACCAGCCCTACCGTGCATCCTCGCTCCAGGATTTCTGGCGGCGCTGGCATATCAGCCTGTCGAGCTGGCTGCGCGACTATCTCTACATTCCGCTGGGCGGCAGCCGGAAGGGGCCGGTCCGCACCTATATCAACCTGTTCCTGACGATGCTGCTGGGCGGGCTGTGGCACGGGGCCAGTTGGGCGTTCGTGATCTGGGGCGCGCTGCATGGCGGGTGGCTGGCGATCGAGCGTTTCTGGGCGCGCCACCGCCCCGCCGGCCTGCCCAAGGCGCCGCGCTGGGCGGGTATCCTGCTGACCTTCCACATCGTCGTGCTGGGCTGGATCTTCTTCCGCGCGCAGGGGGAGGGGGAGGCGTTCGCCTATCTGGGGCAGCTGTTCGCCGGTGACTGGCGCAACACGCTGGTCACGCCGCTGTCGCTGGCGCTGGTCGTCGTCGGTCTCGCCATCCACGCGGTGCCGGCCGGCATTCTCCAGCGGCTGGCGGCGCGGGTGCGCCACCATGCCGCGCCGGTCATCGGCCTGTCGCTGGGCGTGCTGATCCTGATCGTCGACGCGATGCGGCCCGAAGGGGTCGCGCCGTTCATCTACTACCAGTTCTGAACCGGAGCCACCCATGACCACAGGTGCCGAACAGGGGGAGATCGTCGAGGTCGGATCGCCGGTGCAGGTCGCCGCCGACCCGGTCGATACCGCGCGGCCATTTGCGTGGATGACGACGATTATCGCCACCGCCACGCTGTTCCTGGCGCTGTTCAACGCCCATGCGATCGCCGCTTGGTTCGACGAACTGCCGCCATCGCCCTATACCGAGCCGTTGCGCGCGCCGATCGCAACATGGGCGGCGACGACCGCGCGGCTGGGTTTCGATAGCCCCCGCGCGGCGGTGCGCAGCCGGTGGGAGGCGGCGCAGGCGGTGCGGTTCGGGAGCGAACAGCCGGGCGAGGACGGCGCGCAGTAGCGATTGCTCGCTCCTACCCCCCACTCCGTTTGCTTCGAGCGCAGGTTCGAGCCTGTCGAGAACCGTAGTCGAGAAGGGGTTGCCCCAAACGGGGCGTTCTCGACGGACGCTTCTCGACAGGCTCGAAGCTGCTCGAACCGAACGGGGTGGCACAGGCACCAAACGGCAACGCCCGCGCGAGCATGGCTCCGCGCGGGCGTTGCGGGGTTCCTGCACAAAAGCAGGAGCGGTTCAGCGGTAGAAGGTGTGGTCGGCGATCTGCGCGACGCGGGTGCGCTTCGGGAACGATGCGCCGGCGGAGTGGAAGAACAGCGCACCCGGTGCGACATCCTCGTCCTTGCCGC
>CAJYRU010000394.1 GCA_913777295.1 uncultured Sphingomonas sp.
AATCACCCATGAAGATCAACGTCGAAGTCGATTGCACGCCGGAGGAAGCGCGCCGCGCGATGGGCCTGCCCGACTTCACGCCGGTCCATGAACGCTATGTCGCGATGCTGACCGAAACGATGGAGAAGGGGGCCAGTCCTGAACTGCTCGACCAGATGATGAAGAGCTGGGCGCCGATGGGCGAGGCAGGCATGACCTTCTGGCGCAAGATGTTCGAGACGGCGGGTCGTGGCGGCTGACACCATTTTTGCGGTGTCGAGTGGGCGGCCGCCCGCCGCCATCGCCGTCGTGCGGGTATCGGGCGATGGGGCGCTGCGCGCGGCGGTGCGGCTGGCGGGAACGCTGCCACCGGCGCGACGCGCGGCGGTCCGGGCCTTGCGCGATCCTGTGGATAACCGGTTGCTCGATCGGGCGCTGGTGCTGGTGTTTCCGGGGCCGGCGACCGCGACTGGGGAGGACCTGGTCGAACTGCATCTGCATGGTGGCCGGGCGGTGGTGGCGAGCGTCGAGCGGGCGCTGGCGGCACTGCCGGGATTGCGTGCGGCCGAGCCGGGGGAGTTTACCCGCCGCGCACTGGCCCATGGCCGGATCGACCTGACCGAGGCGGAGGGGCTGGGCGACCTGTTGTCGGCCGAGACCGAGGCACAGCGGCAGATGGCGCTGGCCAATAGCGACGGCCGGTTACGCCGGGCGGTGGCGGACTGGATGGCGACCGCGACACGATTATCGGCGGTGGTCGAGGCGGTGCTGGACCATGCCGACGAAGACGATGTCGACGCCGGCAATGACGTGCTGACCGGTGTTCGGGCGCAGGCCGGTGATCTGGCGCGTGCGATTGGCGCGGCCTTGGCGGTGCCACCGGTCGAGCGGTTGCGCGACGGCATCCGGGTGGTGCTGGCCGGACCGCCCAATGCCGGCAAGTCGACGTTGCTCAATGCGCTGGTCGGGCGCGACGCAGCGATCGTGTCGCCGGTGGCGGGGACCACGCGCGATGTGATCGAAATCCCGGTGACGCGCGAGGGGGTGGCGTGGCTGTTCCTCGATACCGCCGGGTTGCGTGACGATAGTGACGACCCGATCGAGCGGATCGGTATCGATCGCGCCGCCGGATCGATCGCGGCGGCCGACGTGGTGCTGTGGCTGGGCGATGATGCGCCGCCGCGTGCCGATCGGGTGATCGCGCTCTATCCGCGTGCAGACATACGCGACGCTGTCGGTGCCGACGGACGGATCGCGGTGTCGGCGGCGACCGGCGAAGGAATCGATGCGGTCTGGGCAGCATTGGCCCGGAAGGCGGCGTCGCTATTGCCGAAGGTGGACGAATTGTCGCTCAACCGACGCCAAGCCGCTCATGCCGGTACTGCCGCCGCCGCGCTGGCCCGTGCTGCAATGCAGGACGACCCGCTGTTGCTGGCCGAGGAATTGCGCTATGCGGTACAGGCATTCGCGGCATTGACCGGGATGCGCGCGACCGAGGCGGTTCTTGACGATCTGTTCGGTCGCTTCTGTATCGGCAAATAATGTTCCACGTGGAACCACGAACAGCATGACCTATGATGTAGTGATCGTCGGTGGCGGCCATGCCGGCACCGAAGCGGCCGCAGCGGCGGCACGGCGCGGCGCCACCACGCTGCTGATCGATTTCGACCCCGGCAGGATCGGCGCGATGTCGTGCAATCCGGCGATCGGCGGTCTTGGCAAGGGGCATATCGTCCGCGAGATCGATGCGCTCGACGGGCTGATGGGTCGCGCCGCGGATGCGGCGGCGATCCATCATCGGATGCTCAACCGGTCGAAGGGATCGGCAGTGCAGGGGCCGCGGGTGCAGGCGGATCGCGTTCGCTATGCCGCGGCGGTACGGGCGTTGCTGGCCCATCCGAAGCTGACCGTGCTGGGCGGTGACACGGTCGCGCTGACCATGGCGGGGGATCGCGTCACCGGGATCGAGCTGGCCGATGGCAGTCGGATCGCGGCGCGGACGGTGGTGCTGGCGACGGGCACGTTCCTTGGCGGGACAATGTTTCGTGGGGACGAACGCGCGGTCGGCGGGCGGGTCGGCGAACGCGCGGCGACCCGGCTGGGGCAGCAGCTGCGCGAGCTGTCGCTGCCGATCGCACGATTGAAGACCGGCACGCCGCCGCGCCTCGATGGACGGACGATCGACTGGGCGGCACTCCCCGAGCAGCCTTCGGATGCGGAGGTGTGGACGATGTCGCCGCTGTCCGATCCGGCCAGGCGGCTGCCACAGCTTGCCTGCGCCATCGCCCGGACGACGGCGGAAACGCACGACATCATCCGCGCCGGACTGGACCGCTCGCCGCTGTTCAGCGGATCGATCGAGGGGCGGGGGCCGCGTTATTGCCCGTCGATCGAGGACAAGGTGCATCGCTTCGGCGACCGTGACGGACATCAGATCTTTCTCGAACCCGAAGGGCTGGATACGCATCTCGTCTATCCCAACGGGGTATCGACTTCGCTGCCGACCGATGTGCAGTTGGCGATGCTGCGCAGCGTCGCCGGGCTGGA
>CAJYRU010000395.1 GCA_913777295.1 uncultured Sphingomonas sp.
GCGATGCCGATGTGCTGGCGACGATCGGCGAACTGGCGGCGGAGGCGGAGGCCGAACTGACCGCGCGCGACCGGGGCGGGCGGCGCTTTGCGGTGCGGCTGTACCGGGCCGATGGCGCGCTGCGCGACCTGGCGGTCGAAAGCGGGCTGCCCTTGCGCGATCCGCCCTCGATCCTGCGGCTGTTCCGCGAACGGATCGACGCGCTGGCCGACCCGATCGATCCCGGCTTCGGTTTCGACATGATCCGCATGAGCGTGCCTGCGCTCGAACCGCTCGCCCCGACGCAGTTGCAGCTGGAGGGCGGTGCGGTCAGCGAAGAGGCGATGGCGGCGCTGGTCGACCGGCTCAGCACGCGACTGGGACGCGGGCGGATCGCGCGGGTGGCGCCGGGCGACAGCCACCTGCCCGAACAGGGGATGCTGACGATCGACGCGATCGACGCGCCGGTGCCGACCGGGTGGGACGCGCCGGAGGCGGGTGAACCGCCGCTGCGCCCGATCCACCTGTTCGATCCGCCGCAACGGATCGAGGTGATGGCCGAAGTTCCCGACGGCCCGCCGCACCGCTTTCGCTGGCGCCGGGTGCTGCACGACGTGATCCGGTTCGAAGGGCCGGAACGGATCGCCGCGCAATGGTGGCGGCGGGGCCAGGCGAAGGTGCGCACGCGCGATTACTACCGGGTCGAGGATGTGCGCGGGCGGCGCTACTGGATTTTTCGCCATGGGTTGTATGACCGCGAGACGCCGGATCCGCTGTGGTATGTCCATGGTGTGTTCGCGTGACGACGCCTCAACCTCGTCATTCCCGCGCAGGCGGGAATCCATTCACGCCGACGCTGCGGATGAAATCGAGACGTCAGCGCATATGGATTCCCGCCTGCGCGGGAATGACGCAGGGTGGTTTGGTAGCGCGGGCTTGTCCTCCCTTCGTCATCCCGGCGCAGGCCGGGATCCACCGTGCCGCATATTCGATGGCTTCGGCGCCTGCGGAACTATGGATCCCGGCCTGCGCCGGGACGACGAACGGGGCGGGGTGGTGCTTCGCCTCCGCTGCTCCGTGACATGGCCTTTGCCGAACTGATTGCCGCGACGCATTTCTCGTTCCTGCGCGGGGCGTCGCCGCCGTCCGAGATGGTGGCACAAGCGAACGGACTGGGCTTGGCCGGGATCGGGATCGCCGACCGCAACACCGTGGCGGGGGTGGTGCAGGCGTATTTATCGCTGAAGAAGGCGAAGGAAAAGCGGCATGAGGCTGGGCTGCCCGATTATCCCTTCGACCTGGTCGTCGGCGCGCGGCTGGTGTTCGCCGACGGTACGTCGGACATCGTCGCCTATCCGACCGACCGCGCGGCGTGGGGGCGGCTGACGCGGCTGCTCAGCACGGGCAACCTGCGGGCTAAGAAGGGCGAATGCCATCTCGACCTTGCCGATCTGCTCGACTGGCAGGAAGGGTTGTTGCTGATCGTCACCGCGCCCGATGCGGCGCTGCTGGCGCGGCTTGCCGATGCCTGTCCGGGGCGGGTGTGGCTGGCGGCCACGATGCCGCGCGGCGGGCGTGACCGGCGACGCTTGGCGGCAAGGATCGCACTGGCGCAGGCGGTGGGCGTCCCGCTGCTCGCGACCAACGACGCGCTGTACGCGACCCATGAGCAACGCCCGTTGCACGACGTGCTCACCTGTATCCGTGAGGGGACGACACTCGCCACTGCCGGGCGCAAGCTGGCAGCCAATGCCGAGCGGCATCTGAAGGACCCGTTGGAGATGGCGCGGCTGTTCCGCGACTGCCCGGAGGCCGTCGAAGAAAGCGTGCGGTTGCTGAAGCGCATCACCTTTCGCCTGACCGACCTGAAGTACGAATATCCGCACGAGCCGGTGCCGGACGGGTGGGAGGCACAGGACTGGCTGGAGCATCTGGTGACGACCGCCGCGCAGGAACGCTATGGTCCCGACCTGCCGGACGATGTGCGCCATCGGCTGGACGAGGAGTTCGCGCTGATCCGTAGCGAGAAATATGCGCATTACTTCCTGACGGTCCACGACCTCGTCCGGTTCGCGCGGACCTGCGACCCGCCGATATTGTGCCAGGGGCGCGGATCGGCGGCCAATTCGATTGTGTGCTTCCTGCTGGGGGTCACCTCGGTCGATCCGAGCGAGCATGACCTGCTGTTCTCGCGCTTCGTGTCCGAACAGCGCGGCGAGCCGCCCGACATCGATGTCGATTTCGAACATGAACGGCGCGAGGAGGTGATCCAGTATATCTACCGCCGCTACACCCGCGAGCGGGCCGGCATCGCCGCGACCGTGATCCATTACCGGCCGAGGAGCGCGGTGGCGGAGGTCGGCAAGGTGCTGGGCCTGACCCGCGACGTGACGCAGCGGCTGGGCAGCACGGTATGGGGCAGTTTCGCCGGGCAGATGGAGGCGCGGCGCTATACCAGTGCCGGGTTCGACCTGAACAATCCCGACATCGCGCAGCTGCGCTGGCTGGTCGACCAGATCCTCGAATTTCCCCGGCACCTGTCGCAGCATGTCGGCGGGTTCGTGCTGACGCAGGGGCGGCTGGACGAGATGGTGCCGATCCATAACGGCGCGATGGAGGGCCGGACTTTCATCGAATGGGACAAGGACGACATCGACGCGCTGGGGCTGATGAAGGTCGATGTGCTGGCGCTGGGGATGCTGACCTGCATCCGCAAGGCGTTCGACCTGCTGCGCCATCATGGGCTGGGCGACCATGACCTCACCGTCGACCTGAAGGCCGATGACGAAGCGGTCTACAAGATGCTGCACAAGGGCGACAGCATCGGCGTGTTCCAGGTCGAGAGCCGGGCGCAGATGAACATGCTGCCCCGCCTCAGGCCCGAGAGCCTCTACGACCTGTCGGTGCAGGTGGCGATCGTGCGGCCGGGACCGATCGAGGGCGATATGGTGCATCCCTATCTGCGGCGGCGGGCGGCCAAGGAGGTGGTGACCTATCCCTCCCCCAAGCCGCCGCACGATCCCGACGAGTTGAAGACGCTGCTCGACAAGACCTATGGCGTGCCGCTGTTTCAGGAGCAGGTGATGAAGCTGGCGATCGTCGCCGCCGATTTCACGCCGGGCGAGGCGAACGAATTGCGCCGGGCGATGGCGACGTTCCGCAATCCGGGCACGATCCAGAAGCTGCGCGTGAAGCTCATCACCGGCATGACCCGGCGCGGCTACGAACCGGACTTCGCCGAACGCTGTTTCCGCCAGATCGAGGGGTTCGGCAGCTATGGCTTTCCCGAAAGCCACGCTCTGTCGTTCGCGCGGCTGGTCTATGTGTCGTCGTGGATCAAATGCCACCATCCGGCGGTGTTCGCCTGCGCGCTGCTCAATTCGCAGCCGATGGGCTTCTATGCCCCGGCGCAGATCGTCCGTGACGCGCGCGACCATGGCGTCATGGTGCGCGGGATCGATGTGAATGTCAGCGCATGGGATAATGTGCTGGAGGGCGAGCAGCTCGCGCTCAGGCTCGGCTTTCGACAGATGGACGGGTTTCGCGAGCGTTGGGCCGAGGCGATCGTCGCCGCGCGCCCCTTTGCCAGCGTCGAGGAACTGGCGCGCCGCGCGCGCCTGCCGCAGCGGGCGCTCCGGCTGCTGGCCGATGCCGATGCGTTCCGCTCGATCGGGCGCGACCGGCGCGAGGCGTTGTGGGAGGTGCGGCGGACGCCCGATGCCGAACTGCCGCTGTTCGCCCATGCCCGCGCCGCCGAGTTGGGCGCGGAGCCGGACATGGCGCTGCCGGCGATGCCGATGGTCGAGCATGTCGTGACCGATTACCAGACGCTGCGGCTGTCGTTGCAGGGCCACCCGATGCAGTTCCTGCGCGACCGGCTGAAACGAATGGGGGTGACGAGCTGTGCCGACATCATGGCGGCGAGGGCGGGGGCGAAGGTGACCGCCGCCGGCCTGGTGCTGGTGCGGCAGCGGCCGGGCAAGGGCAATGCGATCTTCGTCACGCTGGAAGACGATACCGGCATCACCAACGTCGTGCTGTGGGCGCGGCTGTTCGAGGCGTATCGGCGCGAGGTGATGGGCGCGCGGCTGATGCTGGTCGAGGGGGAGGTGCAGCGTACGCGCGACGGTATCGTCCACCTGATGGGCGCGCGGGTGCGGGACCGCAGCGACCTGCTCGACACGCTGGGCGAGGCGCCGCCGCCGGTACCTTCTTCGCGGGGCGACGAAGCGATCCGCCCGGTGGCGTCACGCCATCCGCGCGACGTGCGGCTGGTGCCCAAGTCGCGCGATTTCCACTGACAAGCGCCCCGGCCACCGCGTAGGACGGCGGCAGGGGAGGATGCATGGACGGGTTGCTGCTGTTCGTCGTCGCGATCGGCTATGCCGCGCTGCTGTTCGCGGTGGCGTGGATCGTGCGGCGGCGGGGCATCGCGGCGGGGCAGCGGCGGGCGGTCTATACGCTGGGTCTGGCGGTCTATTGTAGCAGCTGGACCTTCAACGGCGCGGTCGGCAGTGCGGTTGCCGATGGCTGGGCGTATCTGCCGATCTATCTGGGGCCGATCCTGTTGTTCGTCGGCGGTAGGCACTTGCTGGTGCGGCTGGTGGCAGCGGTGCAGGCCGATGGCGCGACGTCGATCGCCGACTTCATCGGCGGGCGGTTTTCGCGCAGCCGGGGGGTAGCGGCGCTGGTCACGCTGATCGCGCTGACGGGTACCGTGCCTTATGTCGCGCTGCAGCTGCGGTCGGTCGCAACCAGCTATGGCGCGCTGTCGGGCATGGCCGACGCCACGCGGCCGATGATCGTCACCGCAATCGTGCTGGCCGGGTTCGCCGTTGCGTTCGGCACGCGCGGCGATGCGCGCGAGCGGGCCGATGGCGGGTTGCTGGCGGCGGTGGCGGTCGAGTCGCTCATCAAGCTGGCCGCCTTTGCCGGGGTCGCGTTGTTCGCATTGTGGCTGGTGGCGGCAGCAGCGCCGATGGATCGGGCCGCCGGGCTGACGCGGCTGGCAAGCGGCCTCGCCCGGCCGCCGGCGATTGGCGATTTCGCCATCGCGACGCTGCTGGCGATGGCGGCGATGCTGTGCCTGCCGCGCCAGTTCCATGTGACGGTGATCGCGGCACACGACGCGCAGGACCCGGCACGCGCACGCTGGCCGTTCGTCGCCTATCTCGCGCTGACCGCGCTGCTGGTCGTGCCGATCACCTGGGGCGCGTTGGTGCAGGGTGGCGCGACGCGGCCCGACCTGCTGGTCATCGCCATGCCGTTGGCCGCGGGTGCGCCGGCCGTCGCGCTGCTGGGGTTCGTCGGCGGCTTTTCTTCGGCGACGGCGATGGTGGTGGTGGAGACGGTGGCGCTGGCGACGATGGTGTCGAACGACCTGATCGCGCCTTTATTGCTGCGCAGCCCGCGCATGGCCGCCACCGCGCATGTCGGGCGGATGCTGTTGTGGGTGCGGCGGGCGGTGATCGTCGGGATCATCGGCGTGGCGTTGCTCAGCGCATTGCTGATCCCGGTGACGCGCGGGCTGGCGGCGATCGGGCTGGTCGCCTTTGCCGCGATGGCGCAGTTCGCCCCCGCGTTGATCCTGGCGGTCATGGGCGGCGGGCGCGATCCGATGGCGGCGAAGGCGGGCCTCGCCACCGGCCTGTGCGGCTGGACGGTGCTGCTGTTCGTGCCGACGCTAAGCGGCGCGCCGCTGCCGATCCCGGCGCTGGTCGGAATGGGGCCGGTCGCGGCGGCGGCGGTGGTGACATTGGCCGCGAACCTGATCGTCCATGC
>CAJYRU010000396.1 GCA_913777295.1 uncultured Sphingomonas sp.
AGAAGCCGCACGCGGTGGTGTCGTTGCGGATCGTCGCGCTGAAGTCCTTCGTTTCGTGGTTCCAGCGCGCGCCCAGCGTCAGCGACAGCCGGTCGGTGACGTTGATGATGTTGTGCGTGAAGGCGGCAAACGCGTTGGTCTTCGTGCGATAGTCATTGTTGTTGCCCTGGCCCGCGGCATTGCCGGTCAGCGGCGTGTTCAAATAGGCGAACAGCGCCGGATTGGCAGCAGCTGCGGCCTGAAGTTGCGGGCTGGAAGCCAGCAGAACCTGGCTGAACAGCGGCACGCCGCCCGCCTGGCCGGCGGCCGGGAATGAGCCGAAGAATTGCGCACCGGTCGGCAGCGCTGCGCTGGCCGTCGCGCCGCGCAACAGGAAGTCGACATAGCGGTTAGCGTCGTTGCCCAGGCGCACCGTGTCGTACAGGCGATTGTCTTCGTTCAGGTAGAAGCCGCCGACAAGGAAATCGAGCTTGCCGTCGAACAGCGAGCCCTGGAGGCGCAGTTCCTGCGTGAAGTCCTTGATGCCGACGCGGTAGCCCTGACGATAGGCACGATCGATACCCGAGAAATCGATGTCCTGATCGCGCAACACGCGCCAGTCGCGATAGGCGGTGATCGAGGTCAGCTTCAGATCACCGATGTCGGCGTTCAACTCGCCCGACACGCCCCAGTCGCGCACCTTTTCGGCGTAGTTGCGATTGGGCGATATCGCCATCGTGCGATCCTGCGGCGGGCCGTCGTAGATGCCGTCGCGCCCCGACAGGCCGGCGATCGCGTCGATCGCGGCCGCGGTCGGGCCACGCACTACGGTGACGGCGCCGCAGCACTGCTCGTCGGTCTTGTAGTAATCGCCGATCAGGCGGAAGCTGAAGGCAGAAGTATCGTACAACGCTTGGCCGCGGACATACCAGCGGTTGATGTCGTTGAACGCGCGATCGGAATTAACGTCCTCGATATAGCCGTCGCGCTTGCGATAGCCGCCATCGATGCGCAGCGCGAGCTGTTCGCTGACCGGCCCGGTCAGCGCGCCCTTCAGTTCGTAGGCGTTGAAATTGCCGTATTCACCCTCGACATAGCCGCCCAGGTCGAATTTCGGCATGGCGGTCGTCACCGACAGCGCGCCGGCCGAGGTATTACGCCCGAACAGCGTCCCCTGCGGCCCGCGCAGCACCTCGACGCGCTCGATTTCCGGCAGTTCGGCGATGGCGATGCCCGCGCGGGAACGGAACACTCCGTCGATGAACACGCCGACCGCCGGTTCGAAGCCGGGATTGTCGCCCGCCGTGCCAACGCCGCGAATCGACAGCGAGGTCGACACTGCCGAGGACTGGCCGGTGGTCGTCTGCAGAGACGGCGCCAGCTGTTCAAGGCCGCGAATATCGCGCACGCCGGCATCGTCCAGCAGCTGCGCATTTACCGCGGTCACCGCAATCGGCACGTCCTGAATCGGTTCGGCGCGGCGGTTGGCGGTCACGATGATCTCGTTCCCCCAATCGTCATCGCCCTGTGCCGTAGCGTCACCCGGCGCGGCCGGCGTCGTGGGCGAGGCGGCGGGCGCGGTCGGTGTCGTCTGCGCCAGCGCCGGCACTGCGCCCGCAACCATGGACAGCGCCGTCGCGGTCAGCAGGTGGAACTTCTTCATGGCATCCCCTCTTCCTCAGCTGCCGATATGGTCCGGCTATGCAGGTTGCATTTGGTGACGAAGCATCTATCCCGCGTCAACGGGCAACCTGCATCGACGGCACGCTTTCATCGGCGAACGGGTATGGAAGCCACAGTCGCCGAATTACAGGGGGATCACCCCCGACATGGGCAAAGAGTCGAAGATCGGGAATGGAACAGAACGATGTGTGACGCGAACGACGATGCCGATGGCGGCGAACTGGTCGGCCCGGCACCCAATATCCCCGTACCCGACGATGTCGCAGAGGCGATCCGCACGCTGATCCGCTGGACCGGAGAGGATCCCACCCGCGAAGGGCTGCTGGACACGCCGCTGCGCGTCGCGCGCGCGTGGAAGGAATATACGCAGGGATACGCCGAGGACCCCGCCCGCCACCTCGAACGCGTGTTCGAAGAGGTCGGCGGCTATGACGAAATCGTGCTGCTGCGCGATATTCCATTCCAGTCGCACTGCGAACACCATATGGCACCGATCATCGGCAAGGCGCATATCGCTTATCTGCCGAAGGATCATGTGGTCGGCATCTCGAAGCTAGCCCGGGTTCTCCATGGCTATGCGCGACGTCTGCAGGTGCAGGAACGGCTGACGGCGGAGGTCGCCGACTGTATCTGGAACGGCCTGCGCCCGCGTGGCGTGGCGGTCGTGATCGAGGCGACGCATGGCTGCATGACGTCGCGCGGGGTCCGCACGCCGGGCGTTACCATGACGACCAGCCGGATGATGGGCGTGTTCCGCGACGACGAACGCAGCCGCAAGGAAGTGCTGTCGCTGATCGCGCGGGGATGACGGAACGGCGGTGCGATGCGGGACGTTGCAACGCCATGATCCGTCCCCTTGCCTGCCTCCTCGCCGCAGCGGCGGTGACCGCCTGCTCCAGCGAACCGCCCGCTGCCGCCAACGCGGCCGATGCCGCACGTCCCGTGGGGTCGGTCGGCGGCGTGGCGCCTGCGCCGACGCCGCTGCCTGCAGTGGCACGCGGCCTGCCCGATACGCCCGCGCCCCATGTCGCGCCCGAATTGCAGCCGATGGTTTATGCGGATTTTAAGGACAAGGACCTGCTCGGCTCCGGCTGCTCGTTCCGCACGGTGCCGCGCGGCCCGGTGCTGCTGCTGGTCCGCGACCAGGGCGATGGCCTCGTCAAGTTCGACAAGCGCCTGCGCCGCGTCACTGCCGCGACGCCGGGTCGCGAAGCCATTCAGGTCGGCGGCATCCTTGCCGGCGACAAGGTATCGTTCGCCATCGACCGCCCGGCCACCAACGCCGACCCAGCATCCGATTCGACCCGGCAATGGCCGGCGACCCTGACCATGCGGACTGCCGATGGCGGCGAACGCGTCTATCGTGGCGGTCGTTGGGAGTGCGGCAGCTGATCGAGCCGATTGCGTCCTCGCGCAGGGCATTCTACAGCACAGCCATGGCCTCGTAGCTCAGCTGGACAGAGCGCCGCTTTCCTAAAGCGGGCGTCGGGGGTTCGAGTCCCTCCGAGGCCACCAGCTTCCCCCCCCTTATGCCGTTCGGTTCGAGCAGGTTCGAGCCTGTCGAGAAGCGGCAGTCGAGAACGCCCCGTTTGGGGCAAGCCCTTCTCGACTTCGGTTCTCGACAGGCTCGAACCTGCGCTCGAAGCAAACGGATCTATCAAGGATGGAGCGTGGGCGAGCGCTAATTCGCCCGTTCCGGCGGCACGACCGGCAGCGGCAGCGGTGCGATCGGCACGCCTTCTTCGGCTAGCGCCTTTGCCTCTTCACGGGTCGCCTGCCCGTGGATCGGGGCGTGATTGGCCTCGCCGACATGCATCGCCCTCGCACGATCGGCAAAGGCGCGCCCGACCCATTCGCTCCCCGCCAACGCCTCCTGCTGCGCCTTTGCCAGCGCGGCCAGCGCGGCCTTCATCGCTTCCGGCGGCGGCCCGGCGGGGCGGTCGCCCTTTGGCGCGATGTTGGGCGCCATCACCGCCTTCTCGATCCGTGCATCGTCGCACAGCGGACAATGGATCAGCCCGCGATCACGCTGGTCGGCATAGGCGTCGCTCGAGGCGAACCATGCCTCGAACACATGCGCGTTGCCGCAACGCAGGTCGAATACGATCACGCAACAACCTCGACCGACGGGATCGGGCGGCGATGGTCCAGCACCGGCACCCGCGCGCGCACCGCCGCCACCTGTGCCGGATCAATCTCGACATAGCCGATGGCCGCATCGTCGCCCATGTCGAGCAGTACCGTGCCCCATGGATCGATCACCAGCGAATGGCCATAGGTCGAGCGGCCATCGGCATGGACGCCGGTCTGCGCCGCCGCGACGACGAATGCCCCCGCCTCGATCGCTCGTGCGCGCAGCAGGACGTGCCAGTGCGCCTGCCCGGTAGGCACGGTAAAGGCGGCAGGCACCGACAGGGTACTCGCCCCGGCATCGCTCATCGCGCGGAACAGGTCGGCAAAGCGCAGGTCGTAGCAGATCGACAATCCCATCGGCCCGGCGGGCGTCGCGACCACACAGGCTCGCTCGCCCGGTGCATAGCTCGCCGATTCGCGCCAGCTTTCGCCACTCGGCAGGGTCACGTCGAACAGGTGTAGCTTGTCATAGGTCGCACGAACGACCCCGCCGTCGTCGATCACGAAGCCGCGATTGGCCAGCAGGCCATCGTCTCGCCGGATCGCCAGCGACCCCAGATGGACCCAGACGCCGGTCCGCGCCGCCGCATCGCGCACGGCACGCAGCACCCGGTCGTCCGCTTCGGTCGCGATCGAGGCAGCCGCACGGTCGCGATCCCGGTCGATCAGCCCGGACATTTCAGGCGTGAACAGCATCACCGCGCCCGCCGCCGCCGCCTGCTCGATGGCGTCCACCACGATCGCCGCATTGGCATCGGGGTCGATGCCGGCGGTCATCTGGAGCAGCGCCAGCTTCATGCCGTCAGCAACGCGTCCAGCCTGCCCTCGCGCTCCAGCGCCGCCAGGTCGTCCGACCCGCCGACATGGGTGTCGCCGATGAAGATCTGCGGCACGGTCGTCCGGCCATTGGACTTCGCCAGCATTTCCTGCCGCTTCGCCCCACCCATGCTGATGTCGATCTCTTCATAGGCCGCGCCCTTTTCGTCGAGCAGCCGCTTGGCGCGCGTGCAATAGGGGCAGAACGCCTTGGTATAGATGATGATGCTTGCCATTCCGTTCAGTTGTGTCCGCTTCGGCCCCTTGTCAATCATCCGCACCGACAACCCGTGCCCAGCACAGGACCATGACCCGCGCTGCACCCGCCCGGAGAAGTGCCGTGGCACAGGCATCGACCGTCGCGCCGCTGGTATGGACATCGTCGACCAGCACCACCGATTGCCCGGCGACCGCCGCCGGATCGGCAACGACGAACGCCCCGCGTACCGTCTTTACCCGCGCCCGTCCGTCCATACCCCGCAGGGGCGGCGTCGCGCGGGATCGGCGCAGCGTATCGCGTAGCACCGGCACGCCGCGCATCCGCCCCAGCGCGTCGGCGATCAGCACCGACTGATTATATCCGCGCGTCCACAGCCGCCGCCGGTGCAGCGGCACCGGGATCAGGCAGGTCGCATCCATCGACAGATGCCGCATCATCAGCCGCGCCATCGTCGTCGCCAGCGCCAGCCGGCCGCCATATTTCAGCTTCAGCGCCACGTCGCGCGCGACCGGGCCATAGGCGACCGCCGCCCGCACCCCGTCATGCACCCGCGGCCGGGTCAGGCAGGGCGCGCACCGCATCCCCGGCCCCTGGTCGATCGCCATCGGCAACCCGCACGCGGCGCAGGCCGGATCGCCCAGAAACCGCAGCGCCGACCAGCAGGTCGCGCAGAAGCGATGATCCTCCTCCACCGCCACGCCGCACCCCGGACAGCGGGGAGGGATCGCCAGGGCGACCAGCTGCGCGATGGCGGCGACGGGCAAATGGGTCAGGCGCATCGCCTGCCCTTGTCGCCGCGCCCGCCACCCGGCACAAGGCCGGCGTGAGTGCCCCCGATCTCTTTGCCCGCCCGCGCCGTCGCCTGCACCGCGACCGCGCCCAGCCCGACTTCGCCCGAGCCGATTTCCTCCACCGCTACATGCTGGAAGGGATCGAGGACCGGTTGCAGGCGGTAACGCGCAGCTTTTCCGACGTCCTCGACCTCGGTTGTGCCGATGGTGCCTTCACCCCACCGGCGGGCGCGCGGGTGGTGCGCTTCGATCCGGGCTTCGCCTTTGCCCGTGCGGCGGGCGGGGTACAGGGTGACGAAGACCGGCTGCCCTTCGCCGATGGCGCGTTCGACCTGGTGGTGTCGGTGGGTGTGCTGGATAGCGTCAACGACCTGCCGGGTGCCCTCACCTTGATCCGCCGCAGCCTGCGCCCCGATGGCCTGTTCCTCGCCGCCTTTACTGGGGGACGAACGCTCGCCACGCTGCGCCAGTCGCTGCTGGCCGCCGAAGCCGATCGCCCGGCGGCACGGGTTCATCCGCAGATCGACCTGCGATCGGCCGGCGACCTGCTGGTTCGCGCCGGCTTTGCGTTGCCGGTCGCCGATTCGGAGACGCTGACCGTGCGCTATGCGGGGCTGGGCAAACTGGTCGACGACCTGCGCGGCATGGGCGCGACGGGGCTGCTGGAGCCGGCAACGCTCGGCCGCGCCGGGTTGATCGCCTCCGCCTCGGCCTTTGCCGACCGCGCCGATCCCGATGGCCGCACGCCGGAGACCTTCGAGGTCATCTACCTGACCGGCTGGGCACCTGCCCCCAGCCAGCCGCAACCCGCCCGGCGCGGCAGCGCAACCGCCTCGCTCGCCGACACGCTGCGGCCTAGATAAGCATTTCGAGCAGCCCGATCAGCGGGCGGTCGGCGGGCGGCATCGCCAGCGCGTGGAGCTGCACCGGCCGCAGCCATTGCAGCGCGGTCGCGTGGCGCGCGACCGGCATCCCCCGCCATTTCCGCAACGCGTAGAGCAGCAGCAACAGGTGCCGCTCGCCCAGCGCCTCGCTGGCAAAGGCCGCCGGCGCCAGGCACTGGTGATCGACCACGATGCCCAGTTCCTCGTCAAGCTCGCGCACAAGCGCCGCCTCGGGTGTCTCACCCGGCTCCACCTTGCCGCCCGGAAATTCCCACAGCCCGGCCATCGACGTCCCCGGCGGACGTTGCTGCACCAGCACCCTGCCGTCGCCGTCGATCATGGCGGCGGCAGTTACCAGTAATATCGGGACAGGGATGGACGACACTTTCTTAACCTCATTCGACATATGGATTGGTGTACGTTCATCAGGAGCCAGCCGTCATGCGTTCATTCCTGCGCCCCTTGCGCAGCCTGTGGCGGGACCAGCGCGGCGGTACCGCCATCGAATATGGCATGATCCTCGCGCTGATCGTGATCGGTCTGATCGCGGCCGTGTCCAGCCTGGGCAAGGTGACCAGCGACATGTGGAACGGCGTCACCCTGAATGTTACACAAAACGGACCGCAGGGTTAACCATCATAATGTTTACGCCGGGAATTCTTTAAACTTTTGTCAACCGCGCTCCCTCTACTCTGCCCCTGTCGAACGAAACCTGGTTTCGAACGACCGGGAATTGAAGCACGCAGAACCATGGAGCAGATTATGCAGAAGATCCGTACCTTCCTGAAGAACAGCAAGGGTGCCACCGCGATCGAATACGGCCTGATCGCAGCGCTGATCGCCGTCGCCGCCATCGCCGCCATGCAGGGCCTCGGCAACCAGCTGAAGCTGACCTTCGGCAACGTCACCGCCAACATGAAGGCGTCGTAAGACGTAGGCGACTACCGATGGGGTGGCGGGACGGGGGTCCCGCCACCCCATTCTGATTACAGGAAGAAAAAGGGCGCCACGGCAATCGAATATGGCATGATTGCAGCGCTTATCGCCGTTGCCGCGATTGCCGCCATGCAGGGCCTGGGAAACCAGACCAAGAAGACTTTCGGCAACGTCACCGCCAACATGAAGGCTTCGTAACGGCTGTACCCGGGACATCGCCCGGCGGCAGCGTCGCTGCCATACCGGCCCGGTCCCCTGCCCTGCCATCCGATGCATGGTCCGGCGGGGGACGGGCCGGCTTCGTTTCGGTGGGTCTACAGGCGACCCATTGCAAGGAACTTCTGCCGCCGCGACTGGCGCAGCGCGGCACCGTCCTGTGCCGACAGCGTCGTCAGCTCACCGTCGATCGCATCGCCCAGTGCCGCGATCGCCGTCGCCGGATCACGGTGCGCCGCACCCAGCGGTTCCGCGACGATCCGATCGATCACGCCCAGCGTCTTCAGGTCCTGCGCGGTCACGCGCATCGCCTCGGCCGCCTCGGGTGCCTTGTCGGCGGTGCGCCACAGGATCGATGCGCAGCCCTCCGGAGAGATCACCGAATAGACCGCGTGTTCCATCATCAGCACCCGGTTGCCCGCCGCCAGCGCGATCGCCCCGCCCGAACCGCCCTCGCCCAGGATCGCCGACACCATCGGCACGCCCAGGTTCAGCGCCGCTTCGGTCGAGCGGGCGATCGCTTCGGCCTGCCCGCGCTCCTCGGCCTGGATGCCGGGAAACGCGCCCGACGTATCGACCAGCGTCACCACTGGCAAACCGAACCGGTCGGCCAGCTGCATCAGGCGGATCGCCTTGCGATAGCCCTCGGGTTTGCCCATGCCGAAATTGTGGCGCAGGCGCGTCGCGGTGTCGTCGCCCTTTTCATGGCCGATTACCATGACCCGGCGCCCGCGGAAGCGGCCGATTCCGCCCAGGATCGCCTGATCGTCGGCAAAGGCACGATCGCCGCCCAGCGGCATGAAGTCTTCGACCAAGCCCGCGACATAATGCTTGAAATGCGGCCGCTCCGGATGGCGCGCGACCTGCGTCTTCTGCCACGGGGTCAACTTCGCATAGGTTTCGCGCAGCAGCCGGTCGGACTTGGTCTGCAACCGCCCGATCTCGGTCGCGATGTCCAGCTCGCCATCGGCGGCGGTATCGCGCAGTTCGTCGATGCGCGCCTGCAGCTCGGCGATGGGTTTTTCGAAATCAAGGAAGGTAGCCATGGTCCGCGCCCTATGGCCGTGTCCGCCCTTCGTCAATCAGCGGGTGGCGTTCGTTCACCAGCTGCACCAGCCGCGACGCATCGACATTGGTGTAGATTTCGGTGGTGGCGATGTCGGCATGGCCTAGCATGGCCTGCAACGCGCGCAGGTCCGCGCCCCCTTCCAGCAGGTGGGTGGCGAACGCATGGCGCAGCACGTGGGGGCTGATCCGGTCGGGTGCGATTCCCGCCTCCCCGGCCAGCGCACGCACGATCTGATACAGCCGCATCCGCGACAAATGCCCCTTGCCCGACGGGAACAGCCAGACGCTGTCACCCGGCACATGCGCCCGCCAGCGCGCCACGGCGGCCCGCGACCGATCGGACAGCGGCACCATCCGCTCACGCCCGCCCTTGCCCTTCAGTATCATGTACGGCCGGTCCGTCGCGATGCTCCCGCGCGGCAGCGACACCAGTTCGGTCGCGCGCAGCCCCGATCCGTAGAGCAGTTCGAACAGCGCGGAGAGACGAAGGTCGGTCGCGGCCGGCGGCACGCGCTGGATCCGCGCGTCGATCGCGGCGAACATCGCATCGATGTCGCCGCTCGACAGCGTCTTGGGCAGTCCGCGCGACGTGCCCGGCCGGGGCAGCGCCGCACCCGGATCATCCTCGCGCAATCCCTCCTCCGCCAGGAAGGCGAAGAACCGTCGAAGCGCCGCCGCCTTGCGCGCCACCGTCGCCTTGGCAAGAT
>CAJYRU010000397.1 GCA_913777295.1 uncultured Sphingomonas sp.
TGCAGACGCGGATGTTCGGCCCGCTGCGCATGACATCGACCTATTGGACGGTACCCGCGGCGCAGAAGGGGCGGCTGGCGACCAACTATGCGTGGGCCGGCGACAATCTGGTGCCGGTCGATCCGGGCGCGACCTCGGTCTGGCTGTCGCCGCCCAGCTTTCCCTATGGCGGGGCGGGGCTGGTCATGTCGGCCGCCGATTACGACCGGTTCCTCCACATGCTCCAGAATGGCGGCGCCTTGGATGGCAAGCGCGTGATGAAGCCCGCTACGGTGGCGCTGGGCATGTCGAACCTGTTGCCGGCCGGCGTCACCTTCGGCGGGGTCGATGGCGCGACCGGGGGACAGGCGGGACCGAAGATGGGCTTTGGCGCGGGCGGTTCGGTCTATCTCGAAACGCTGCCCGGACGGCCGGGCAAGGGCACCTATGGCTGGGGCGGGGCGGCGGGCACGGTCGCGTTCGTCGATCCGGTACGGCAACTGCGCGGGACCGTGATGGTGAATTATTTCCCGGCCGACAAATGGCCGCTGCGCGACGATCTGGTGAAGGCGCTGGCCCGCGATCTGGCGGGGCCGGTGCGATGATCGGCTTTACCGGCGCGGCACTGGTCCGCGCCGATCACGAACGCGACGATCCGGCGGCGTTTGCGCGTTGCAAGCGCGATCCGGCGGCGCGGCTGCTGGTGCTGACCGGCCTCGAACCGCCGGTGACCGATGACGGCGCGCTCGCGCTGGTGGTGATGGATCCGGCGCGGGACGATGCGCTGCTGCTCGGTTATCTGGACGGTGCCCCGCTGTTCGTCGTGGGCGAGGGCGACGGTAGTGCGCCGGCGATGCGGTCGCCCGCGCTGATGGCCGCGCTGGCGGTGATGCCGCCGGCCGACGTCGCGCTGTACGGGGTCGCGCGCAGCCTGGTCGACTGGCATTCGCGGCACGGCTTCTGCGCGAAGTGCGGCCATGCCAGCGTCGTCGCGCGCGGCGGCTGGGCACGGTCGTGCCCCGGCTGCGGCGCGCTGCATTTTCCGCGCACCGATCCGGTGGTCATCATGGCGGTCGAACATGGTGACCGCGTGCTGCTGGGGCGGCAGCCGAGCTGGCCTGCCGGACGCTATTCGGCGCTGGCCGGCTTTGTCGAGGTCGGCGAATCGGTCGAGGAAGCGGTCGCGCGCGAGGTGCTGGAGGAAGCAGGCGTCGCGGTCGACGCGGTGCGCTATGTCGCCAGCCAGCCTTGGCCGTTTCCCTCGCAGCTGATGATCGCCTGTATCGCCACGGCGCGCGACGATCTGCTGAAGATCGATGCGGCCGAGCTGGAACATGCGTTCTGGGCGACGCGGGACGAGGTACGCGCGGCCTTGTCGGGCGATACGTCGCGGTTCATTGCGCCGCCGGGGCACGCGATTGCGCGGAGCCTGCTGGCGGCGTGGGTGGGGGAATAAACCGCGCTTACCCATTCCGTTGGGTTCGAGCAGCTTCGAGCTTGTCGAGAAGCGTCCGTCGAGAACGTACCGTTTGGGGCTACCCCTTCTCGACTGCGGTTCTCGACAGGCTCGAACCTGCGCTCGAAGCAAACGGGGGAGTGAATGGAGGGTAAGGAACCCTACCCCCGCTCCCGCGCCCGCCCATAACTGCCCAGCAACCGCACCCATTTGCTGTGGAACCGCAATTCCTCCAGCGCGCGGTCGACATGCGCCTCGCCCGGCCGCCCCTCGATGTCGCAGAAGAATTCGGTCGCGGCAAAGGTGCCGCCGCGCTGATAGCTTTCCAGCTTCGTCATGTTGACGCCGTTGGTCGCGAAGCCGCCCATCGCCTTGTAGAGCGCGGCGGGCACGTTCTTCACCTCGAACACCAGGGTCGTCATGCACGGCCCCTCGGGCAACTCCGGCGGCGCGGCGCGGGCGAGGACGACGAAGCGCGTGGTATTGTGGTCGGCATCGGCAATGTCGTCGGCCAGCAGCTGCAACCCGTACAGTTTCGCCGCCGCCGGGGGCGCCAGCGCGGCGACCGCCGGATCGCCGATCGCCGCGACCGATGCCGCCGCTCCCGCCGTATCGGGATGCGCCACCGGCTCGATCCCGCGCGCGCTCAGCCAGTGGCGGCACTGGCCCAGCGCCTGTTCGTGGCTCATCGCCTGGCGAATGCCCTCGACCGGACCCAGCCCCATCAGCGCGTGGCGGATCGGCAGGAAATGTTCGCCGGTGATGACCAGCCCCGATTCGGGCAGCAGGAAATGCATGTCCGCCACGCGCCCGTGCAGCGAATTCTCGATCGGGATGATCGCGCAATCCGCCTGTCCGGATCGCACCGCGTCGATCGCATCGGCAAAGCCGAAACAGGGCAAGGGCAGCGCATCGGGAAACGCCTGTGCCAGTGCGACGTGCGAATTGGCGCCGGGTGCCCCCTGAAAGGCGACGGTGCGATCGGGCGCGCGGGCGGCGGCGTCGATCATCTGCGCCACCAGCGGGCGCGCGGGTGCGGCGTATTTGTGCATGGGGGGTGGCGATTATCGGTCGCAGCGGCAGGCGGCAACCCTGTCTTGCCAGTATCCAACGTCGCCTCTAAGCATGGCCCCAAACAAAACCAATATTAGGCGAGACGGCTCAGGGCATGGACGACCGGACGAACACCATCGCAGGTTGGGTATTGGCTGGTTGCGCCGCCGCCCTTGGACTTTCCATCGCCAGCGGCATGGTGTTCCATTCGGGACCGCCGGAAAAGCCGGGCTATCCGGTCGAGGGTGCCGCCGAAGCGGGTGGCGGGGCCGCGGCCGCCGTGCCGATCGCAACGTTGCTCGCCACCGCCGACGTGGCGAAGGGCGCGGAAGTGTTCAAGAAATGCGCCGCGTGCCACACCGTAAACCAGGGCGGAGCCAACGGCATCGGGCCGAACCTGTGGGGCGTGATCGGCAAGAAGCACGGCCATCTGCCCAATTTCGCCTATTCGACCGCGTTGACCGGCATTCCGGGCAATTGGGACTTCGATGCGATGAACGCGTGGCTGACGTCGCCGCGCAAATATGCGCCGGGCACCAAGATGACCTTCGCCGGCCTTGGCAGTGCCGAGGATCGGGCGAACGTCGTCGCCTATCTCAACACGCAGGGGTCCAATCTGCCGCTTCCCGCCGCACCCGCCGCCGGCGCTGCGCCCGCCGCGACCGAAGCGGAGGGCAATGTCGCCGAGGGCGCTCCGGCGAACAGCGCGGATGTCGTGAACGCGGCAACCCCCGCATCGGGCGCGCCGTCGGTCGATCCGGCGGCGGCAGAACAGGCCGCGAAGAAGGGCGAATAATTCGGACTTTCTCGTTTGAACCGCTGCACGTTCGGGTGTCGGTCGAGCGCAACGACGTAGGGCCGATCGACATCCAGCGCCTTGGACGACTGCTGCATTCCCCATCGTCACTCCCGCGCAGGCGGGAGTCCATATGCGCCAGCGTCGCGAATACAGCCGAAACCGCAGCGATCATGGATTCCCGCCTGCGCGGGAATGGCGAAAATCCGCGATTGGCGCTGAATGTCTATCGGTTCCAGGTCCGCCAGCACGAACGCCATCTCAGCGAAGGCTGGGATCTCCCGCCGATAGGGCGAGACAGCAGCCGCTTGAGGCCACAGCCTGAGCTGGGGCGACGTCCGGAGCGAAGGTTCGCGGCGGACGGCAGCGCCGCCGCACCGTGCCCGACCCGGTCAGACAGTAATCGGCTCCAGTCTTAGCAACTGCGACACCTCGTCGAAGCCGTGCGCGATCTCGGTCACGCCCAGCGCGCGCAGGCGCTCGTCATGGCCGACCCCGCAATGCGACCCCGCGCACAGCCCGATTACCCGCCCACCCGATGCGACCGCACCGGTCACGCCGACCGGGGAGTCCTCGAGGATCGCGCAATCCTCGATCGCGACGCCCAGCTGGCGCGCGCCGTAGAGATACAGGTCGGGCGCGGGCTTGCCGTTCGCGACATGCTCCTTGCCGCTGTAGATATGGTCGCCGAACGCATCGCGCAGGCCGAGATGATCGAGATGCGTCGCGATCCAGTGGGTCGTGCTGGACGATACGATCGCACGCGGCAGGTCGGCGGGGAGCGAGCGGACAAAGGCGATGGCGCCCGCCACCGCTTCCAGCCCCTCGTCCAGCACCCGGGCATCCTCGATGGTGCGTGCTTCCCAGAAGCCCTCGGGGACCGGACCGCCGATCCATTTCTCGATCGCCTGGGTGAAATGGCTGCCCGACAGGCCCATGAAATTGGCCATCGAATCGTCGGGGCTGGTCGGGTGACCGGCCGCGGTCAGGAACTCGGCGATCTGGCGGTTGCCGGCCGCTTCGCTCTCCAGCAGCACGCCGTCGAAATCGAACAACAGGGCCTTGGGACGGGTCATCATCATTCCTTTATTGCCCGCGCGCGCCGAACAGCGCGGAGCCGATCCGGACATGGGTCGCGCCCAGCGTCACGGCGGTTTCGAAATCGTCGGACATGCCCATGCTGAGGCCCGTGAGGCCATGGTCGCGCGCGAGCTTCGCGGTCAGCGCGAAATAGGGCGCGGCGTCGAGACCGGCGGGCGGCACGCACATCAGCCCGGCGATCGGCAGTCCCGCCGCCTTCGCCTCGGCCAGCAGCGCGGGCAGGTCGGCGATGGCGCAGCCGCCCTTTTGCGGTTCGTCCCCGATGTCGACCTGGATGAAACAGGCCGGCGTGCGGCCGGTCTTTTCGATCGCCTTGGCCAGTGCCGCGACCAGCGACGGGCGGTCGACCGAATGGATCGCGTCGAACAGGCGCACGGCATCCTCCGCCTTGTTCGACTGAAGCTGGCCGACCAGATGCAGCTGGATTCCGGGTGTTTTTTCCATCAGCGCGGGCCATTTGCCCTGCGCTTCCTGCACGCGGTTTTCGCCGAACACGCGCTGTCCGGCGTCGATCAGCGGCTTGATCGCGGCGGCGTCATGGGTCTTGCTGACCGCGATCAGCGTCGTCGCGCCCCGGTCGCGGCGGGCGATCGATTCGGCATGGGCGATCCGGTCGCGGATCATGGCCAGCGGGGTGTCGGTTTTGGTCATCGCGCGCGCTATAGAGGCGGCCATGCCCCGCCGCCACCCTTTGCCGCAACGCTGGCTGATGACCGATGAGCGGCTGGGCGATGCACTGTTGCCGATCGTGGCGAAGTTGCCGCGGGGGAGTGGTGTGGTGTTCCGGCACTATGTCACGCCCGAGGGGGAACGGCGGCGGATGTTGGCACAGGTGCGGCGGATCGCGCGGGCGCGGCGGCTGGTGCTGCTGGTCGCCGGGCCGCATCTGCCCGGCGCTGACGGTGTGCATGGAAGAAAGGCGTTGCCGGGCAAGGGGTTGGCCACGCGGCCGGTCCATTCGATCCGCGAACGCATCGCCGCCGAGCGCGCGGGCGTTGATGCCATCTTCGTATCGCCCGTGTTCGCGACCGCCTCCCACCCCGGCGCGCGCGCGCTGGGGCGGGTGCGGTTCCAGCAGCTGATCCGCGACGCGCGCGTGCCGGTCCTTGCCCTTGGCGGAATGACGGCGGCACGCGCGCGGTCGCTCAAGGGCATCGCCGGCTGGGCGGCGATCGATGCCTGGGCGTCAGAAGCGCGCGCGTAGCTCGGCGAAGACGGTACGCGGTTCGCCGGGGAAATGCCCCGTCTGCCGCGTGAAGCCCGAGGCGGCGTAGACCTTGTCGAACAGGTTATCGACTCGCAGCATCAGCTCGGCAACGCCCAGCGATTTCGTGATCGACGCGTCGAAGATCGCATAGGGCCGCACCGTCTGCCCCGATCGGCTGATCCGGCTCGACACCGCTTCGCCGCCCAGCGCAAAGGCGGTGCCGATCGCATCGACCTGATACCGGCTCCAGAAGCCCATCTTGTGCGCCGGTGCGTTGGCGAAGCGGGTGCCGACCGCATCGGTCACCGCCTGTCCCGCGACGGTCGCGGTCACGCGCGTGTCGTTATAGCCGTAATTGGCCAGCAGCACCCAGTCGGGCGTGAGATCGGTGGTCAGGTCGATTTCGAACCCCTTGCTCGTCACCTCGCCGATCGGGCTGAGCGGATCGACGCCGTTCACCGGGCTGCGGGTCGGGTCGACCTGCAACAGATTGCTGCGCAGGATGCGATAGAGCGCGGCATTGGCCTGCAACCGCCCACCCAGCAGGCGCGACTTGACCCCGGCTTCGACCTGGTTGCCGGTCACCGGCGCGAACGGGCCGCCCGCATCGCGATTCTGGCTGGCGGGGGCCTGCGGATCGAATCCCTCCGACCAGCTGGCATAGAGCGACAGGTCGGGGCGTGGGCGATAGATCAGCCCGCCGCGAAAGGTCACGTCGCTGTCGCGGTAGCTGGCATCGCTGGTCACCCGCCCGGCGGTCGCGACGCGCACCGCATCCTCGAACCGGTCCCAGCGCACGCCGGCGATCAGCAACAGCGTGTCGGTCAGGCCGATCTGGTCCTGCGCATAGCCGCCGACCCGGCGCGCGCGGGTGTCGGTGACGGTGAAGGGCAGCGCGGTCGCCCGCAGCGCGTCGCCGTCCGAGCGGCCATAGACCGGGTTCGACAGGCTGAGCGGCAGGACGCCGGTGCGCAGGATGCGTGAGCGGAGGCCGTTATCCTCGCGATACCAGTCGCCGCCGATCTGGAACCGGTGCGCCATGCCCAGCAGGCGGGTCGTCGCGGTGGCATTGGCCATGAAGGAGAGACCGTCGACCGGCCGCACCTGATCGCGAAACTCGCGCAGCACCAGGTCGGGGTTGGTCGTGCTGAGCCCGCGCGGTTCGTGATATTTCTGCCGCTCGGTCGAACGGAAGCGGCGCGCGCCCGCATCGAAGGTGATCGCATCGCCGATCGTCGTCGCATAGCGCGCCGACCATGCGGTCGAGGTCAGGTGCAGCCAGTCGCTCCTTTCGTTCGCATTCCACCGGATCGGGGCAAGGAACCGCCCGCTATCGTCGACCAGCACGCCGCGCAGCCGGTTGGCGCGCAGGTAATTGTCATAGGTCGTGACCTGCAGCGTCAGCAGTCCGCCGGGATTGGTGCGGATCGACAGGCCGGCATCGCCGATCGACGTCCGGTTGAGCGTGTTGTTGCGATAGGGCTGCATCGCTTCGAAGAAACCGCCGACGCGGTAGCTGACCACGCCGTCGCGATCGATCCGGTCGGTCGCCTCGGCCGAGATGCCGGCGCGGCCATAGGTGCCGCCGGTGACGACGGTGCGCAGCGCCGCGCGATCCGACGGCGTCTTCGACACATAGTTGATGATGCCGCCGGGCGCACCGGGGCCGAAGAACAGGCCCGATGGCCCCTTCAGCACCTCGACCCGGTCGACGTTGAACAGCTGCGGCACGGTGAAGCCGATGAACGGGTTGCCGCGCATCCCGTCGTAAAAGGATTCGTCCTGGCGGAACCCGCGAAAGGTGACGCCGGCATAGCTGAAGGTGCTGATGCCCGCGATGTTGCGATACAGGTCGGTCGCATCGCGCGCGCCCTGGTCGGTGAACAGGTCGTGGTTGATGACCTGCAACGCCTGCGGAATGTCCAGCGGGTCCTGCGCCGACTTGCCGACGGTGGTGACGAGCGTGCGGTAGAGCTGTTGCGCGCGACCCTGCACCACGATTTCCGCGTCGTCGCCCGGCGCCGTCGCCTGCTGTGCCAAGGCCGGCACCGGTACCGCCGCCACCGCAAAAACCCACAACCCCCGCAACGCCGATCCCCCAAATTGCACTTGATAGTAGCTCGCATTAGCTAATGATATTGGAGTTCGCAATCGTTGCGTGGGCGATATGGCAGCGGAACGTCGCCGGGTTCCGTCCGTTCACGGTCAAAAGGGGAAGTTTGTGACGGACAGCGACGCAAGGCGGTCGACCCCCGGCTATGGCCGGGTCGCGGCGATGACGGTGATGGTGTTGGCGATCGCGGGAACCGCGTTCCTGCTGGTCAGCATGATGCGGCTGGTCCTGCTGGTCTTTGCCGCGACGACCATCGCCGTGCTGTTCAGCGCGGTGGCGAACCGGATCCAGCGCTGGACCCGCTTGCCGCGCGGGCTAGCGCTGGCGCTGTCGGTGATCCTGCTGCTCGGCATCGTGATCGGCATCTTCTTCGGCTTCGGCGCGCAGCTGGTCCAGCAGTTCGATACCATCCGCCAGCAGATCCCATCGGCCTTGCAGGCCATCCAGCAGCAGCTGGACGGATGGGGCATCGGCGAGCCGGCGCGCGAATTGCTGTCACAGGGCAGCAGCGACCTGTCGACGATCATGTCGCGCGCGGGCAGCTATGTCCTGTCGATCGGGTCGGGCCTGTCGGATGCGGTGCTGGTGCTGGTCGGCGCGATCTTCCTCGCCGCCGATCCCGAGCTCTACCGGCGCGGGCTGGTAAAGCTGGTGCCGCCCTCGGTCGAACCCGTCGCGCGGCAGGCGGTGGACGATGCCGCCGGGGGCTTACGCGGCTGGATGAAGGGGGAGGCGATCGCGATCGTCGTCGTCGCGGTGCTGACCGCCGGCGGGCTGTGGCTGCTGGGCGTGCCCGCTGCCATCGGGCTGGGGCTGATCGCGGGGTTGATGGACGTGGTACCCTATGTCGGGCCGATCATCGCCGGGCTGCCCGCGGTCATGCTGGCCTTTACCCAGTCGCCCTCGACCGCCTTGTGGACCATCGTGCTGTTACTGGTCGTGCAGCAGATCCAGGGCAATATCCTGCAGCCGATCGTGCAGAAGCACGCCGTCGACGTGCCGCCGGCCGTGCTGCTGTTCTCGGTCATCGGCATGGGGTTGCTGTTCGGGTTCATCGGCGTGCTGCTGGCCGCGCCGCTGACCATCGTCATGTTCGTGCTGGTGCAGCGGATTTATGTGCAGCACCTGCTGGGGCGGGATATTACCGTGGCGACCGACAAGGTGGAGGAAGAGTGAGGCGTTTTCCGCCGGAATGATACGTTGCCCCAGCGCAGGATGGAGTCTTCCGCGGTTCTACGCCCGCGATACCGACGGGGGACCTTGCGTTTGATCCATCACCACGGGAACGTCACCCCAGCGAGGCTGCGGTCTTTTTCGGCTCCTGCTGTGCGCTACAATCGGGAGAGCCCAGCCTTCGCTAGGATGACGCCCGGTTCGAAAGGAATGCATTAAGCACCAGCGGCCGAGCCGCCACCGCTTCCACATGCGGGGATCGAACTTTCAAGGCCGATCGACATTCGGCGCCCATCGCCAATGTTCGTCATTCCCGCGCAGGCGGGAATCCATAGACGCTGAGGTTTTGGCTGGATTCGCGACGATGGCGTTTATGGACTCCCGCCTGCGCGGGAGTGACGATGGGGCAGGAGCCGAATGTCGTGTCGGCCCCACCCGTCGCTGCGGTGACGTGCTTTTTGAGCAGGCGCTACCGCGCCCGCGTCCACAGCACCGGGTCGCGTGCAGTATCGGCCGCCGGGCGCCAGCGCGCCGCCACAAAGGCGCGGGCGATCGCGGCGATCTTTTCGCCCTTCGACGTCGTCTGCCGCCGGTCCCATGCGGCGGGGCCGGCGGCGGCGACCTTGCGGGCGATGCCGCCATAGATGTCGGCGGCGGCCAGCACCGCCCAGGCCGAGCGCCATGGCAGGCGCGCCGCGCCGACCCGCGCGCTGTCTTCGTGGAGTGCGGCGCGCGTCGCCATCCGCCGCGCCAGTATCGCCACCCGATCGGGCGTCGCCATCGGATCGGCCGGGTCGATGCCCTGTTCGGCGAGCCAGTCGTGCGGCAGGTAGCAGCGCCCGGCATCGGCATCCTCGCGCACGTCGCGGGCGATATTGGCGAGCTGAAACGCCAGGCCCAGGTCGCAGGCGCGGTCGAGCGTGTCGCGGTCCCCGGCCGGTACGCCCATCACCACCGCCATCAAGCCGCCGACCGCGCCCGCGACATGGTAGCAATATTGGTACAGGTCGCCCTCGGTCACGGGTTGCCAGCCATCGGCGTCGAGCTGAAACCCGTCGATCACGTCATATACCAGCCGGTGCGGCAGGCCGATCTCGGCCGCGACCACGCCCAGCGCGTCGAAGGCGGGATCGCCGGTCGGCTGCCCGGCCAGTGCCGCTGCGGTGCGTTCGCGGATCAGCAGCAGGCGGGCGGGCGCATCGTCCAGCCGCTGCATCCCGTGGCCCATGTCCTGCCCATCGGCCAGATCGTCGCAGGCACGGCACCAGGCATAGAGCAGCCACGCGCGTTCCCGCGTTACGGGATCGAACAGCTTGCTCGCCGCCGCGAAACTCTTCGATCCGCGCGCGATCGTGTCGCGGGCGTGCGCGACGAGGTCGGCGCGGGGCGGGATCAAAGGTCGGTGGCAGCCATGTGGATGATCGCCTGCACCGGGGTGTGTGCGGCCATCTTGTCGAGCAGCATGTCGAGTGTGTCGGCGACCAGCAGGATGTCGCGGTGCATGGGCCGCATGAACCCGACTTCGGCCATCTTGTCGACGAACGCGATCAGATGGTCGTAATAGCCGGCGGTGTTGAGCAGGCCGACGGGCTTGGCGTGATAGCCGAGCTGTGCCCAGCTCATCGCCTCCCACAATTCGTCCATCGTGCCGGTGCCGCCGGGGATGGTGACGAAACCGTCGGACAGGTCGGTGAACGCCTGCTTACGTTGGTGCATCGTGTCGACGACATGCAGTTCGGTGAGGCCCTTGTGCGCGGCCTCCGCCTTTACCAGTGCCGTCGGGATCACGCCGATAACCTCGCCGCCCGCCTCGATCGCGCCGTCCGCCACCGCGCCCATCAGGCCGAGCCTGCCGCCGCCATAGACGACGCCGATGCCGCGTTCGGCAAGGGACCGGCCGACGGCGCGGGCGGAGTCGATATAGACGGGGTCGGCGGGGGTCGCGGACCCGCAATAGATGGCCAGGCGCTTCATGGGGGTGGGGTTAGGCGATTGGGCGGAGGGGGGCAAGCGGGGCGCCTCCTTTCCCTCCCCAATCCGTTTGCTTCGAGCGGAGGTTCGAGCTCGTCGAGAACCGTAGTCGAGAAGGGGGTGCCCCGAACTGGGCGTTCTCGACGGACGCTTCTCGACTACGCTCGAAGCTGCTCGAACCGAACGGTGGGGTTTAGGGAAAGCCCCCTCAGTCCTCACCCCCCAGCATCAACCCCGCCGTCGCCTTGGCACTGCCGACCACGCCCGGAATCCCCGCGCCCGGATGGGTACCCGCGCCGACCACATACAGGTTCGGGATGTCGTCATCGCGGTTGTGCGCGCGGAAGTAGGCGCTCTGCGTCAGGATCGGCTCCAGCGAGAAGGCCGAGCCCTGATACGCGTTCAGGTCGTGGGTGAAGTCGCTTGGCATATAGCTGAACTTCGTCACGATCCGTTCGTGAATGTCGGGGATCAGGCGGCGGCCGACCTCGTCGAGGATGCGCTTTTCGAGGATGGGGCCGATCTGGTCCCAGTCGACCGGGAACTTGGCCGTGTGCGGCACCGGGCACAGCGCATAGAAGGTCGAATGCCCCTCCGGCGCCATCGACGGATCGGTGACGGTCGGGTGGTGGAGGTAGAGCGAGAAATCCTCCGACAGCACGCCATGGTCGTAAATGTCGGCGAGCAGCCCCTTATAGCGCGGGCCGAACAGGATCATGTGGTGCGGGATGCCCGGCCACGTCCCCTTGATGCCGAAATGGACGACGAACAGCGACGGGGAGAAGCGCTTCTTCTCCAGTTTCTGCGCCCGGCGCTGCGCGCTGCGCGATCCCGACAGCAGGTCGCGATAGCTGTGGACGATGTCGGCATTGGTCGCGACCATGTCGGCGCCGATCACCACGCCGCCCTTCGTCGTCACGCCCGTAGCGCGGTCGCCGAGCGTATCGATGCTCTTGACCGCATCGCCGAGCATCAGCGTGCCGCCGAGCTTTTCGAACAGGCGGACCATGCCCGCGACCAGCCTGTTGGTGCCGCCTTGCGCGAACCACACGCCGCCGTCGCGCTCCAGCTTGTGGATCAGCGCGTAGATGCTGCTGGTCTTCATCGGATCGCCGCCGACCAGCAACGTGTGGAACGACAGCGCCTGGCGCAGCTTGTCGTTCTTCACGAACGACGACACGATCGAATAGACCGATCGCCACGCCTGGTACTTCGCCAGCGCCGGCGCGGCCTTTATCATCGAGGCGAAGTCGAGGAACGGCACGTGGCCCAGCTTCACATAGCCTTCCTCGTACACGCCCGCCGAATATTCGAGGAAACGGGCATAGCCGGCGAGGTCGCCCGGATCGAGCTTGGCGATTTCCGAGCGCAGCAGCGTGTCGTCGTTGGTATAGTCGAAATTGGTGCCGTCGGGCCAGTTCAGCCGGTAGAAGGGCGACACCGGTTCCAGCGTCACGTCCTCGCGCATGTCGCGACCGGTCAGCTGCCACAATTCCTGCAACGCTTCGGGTGCGGTGATGACGGTCGGACCGGCATCGAACACGAACCCGTCGCGTTCCCAATAATAGGCGCGGCCGCCGGGCTTGTCGCGCCCCTCGACCAGCGTCGTCTGCACGCCCGCCGACTGCAGCCGGATGGCAAGCGCGAGGCCGCCAAACCCTGCGCCGATAACGACTGCCGTCTTCACCCCTGTCTCCCCATCAACGCCTGCACCGCGCGCCCGATCGGCACCGGCGGTTTCCCGATCAACACCCGGGCTTGGTCGACCAAAGTCGACTTGCCCGCATAGAAGCGTCCGATCAGCCCCGCGTCCAGCCGGTAGAAGCGTTCGAGAACGCGGTAGCGTTCCACCGGGTCCGCCGCACGGAACAACATTGTCGCGAGCATCCGGTAGAAGCCGCGCTTCTTCCACAGCGTGGCCGCGAAATCATGGGTCAGCGTGTGCAGCGCGCCGCCCGACCAGTCACTGCTCTCCGCGACCAGCTGCGCCAGGCGCACCGCATCGGGCAGCGAATAGCCGGTCAGTGGATGGAACAGCCCGGCGCGCATCCCGCCCTTTGCCACGCGGTTGCCGCCCGAGCGCCAATATTCCTCGAAATCGCCGCCCATCGCGACCGGCAGTACGCCGGTCTCGCTGCGCCCGACGGTGGCGGCGTCCCAACCCTTGGCCGACGCATAGGCGGCGATGCGCGCGGCCAATGCCTGCGTGTCGAGGTCGGGCGTATCGCTGTAATAGGTATCCTCGACGAACAGCGTCGAGGCATCGAACGGCAGGGTGTAGAGAAAGCGGTAGCCATCGAGCTGTTCGACCGACCCGTCCATCACGATCGGGCGTTCGACACCATGGGGATAGGCGGTGTTGAGCTCCATCCCCATGAATTTCTGCCAGCCGAGATCGAGCAGCGACAGGTCGCCGGGGCCGCGACAGTCGATCACCCCCTGCGCCTCCACCCGGTCGCCATCGGCCAGTACGACCGCGGTCGGGCTGGCCCCCAGCACCCGCGCCGACGCCATCAGCGCCTCGGCGGGCAGGGTATCGCGCAGCACCGTGTCGAGCCGTTCGGAGGTGATCGAATAATAGGTGGTGTCGAGCGTGCGGCTGTGCGCCGGAAAGGCGATGTCATAGCCGCGCCAGCCATGCGCGACGAGCGGTGCGACCAGCGCGCGCTGCTCGGTCGCGACGTCGCTGCCGAAGAACGACCAGACATGGTTCCCGCCGAAGTGCGCTGCCCCCTCGATCAGGCGGATTCGCGCATCGGGCCGCCGCTTCGCCGCCGCCAGTGCGACCAGCGCACCGGACAATCCCCCGCCGACGATGGCGAGGTCGCATTGATGAATGGTTGGCATGGGGGTGCAGTAGGGGAGGTGGGCATCAGTGGCAACGGCGCGACTCAAATCCTCCCCGGCACGGGGAGGGGGACCATGCGCAGCATGGTGGA
>CAJYRU010000398.1 GCA_913777295.1 uncultured Sphingomonas sp.
ACTCCACCGCCGCGCCGGCATCGGTATAGGTGATGCGGATGCGGACCCAGCTGCCGATCAGCGGCTTGCCGCCGACGCGCGGTGGCAGGATGCGGAACTGCCACGCCGCCTGTCGCACCGCGCCGGCCAGCCCCGATCCGCGCGCCGACTGGCCGATCTCGCGGCAATCGGTCACCTGGTTGTTCGGGATCGTCCGGCACGCGACCTCGCCCCAGCCGGGCTGGGCATTGCGGGGAAGGTAGGTCGAGAGTTCGGCATGGGTCGGGCGGCGATACCAGTCGGCGGCGTACAGCCGCTCACCGCCGCCGCTGCCCCCGCCGGCGTCGCTGTCCGCATCGCCATCGCCGCTGTCGCCCGCCGCGCTGCCGCTGCCGACGCCTTCGGCGCTGCGCGTGCCCGGCGTGATCGCCGCGCGGGCAAAGTCGCGGCCGGTCATCGGGATGACCTTCGACCAGGCATCGTTGCTGGGCGTGGTCGGCAGAGGCGGCGGGGGCGGTATGTCGGGCGGCGGGGCGATGGCGGTCACCGGCGTCGCGGTACTGGCGCTACCGGCGGCGGCCTTGCGCTGGACCTGTTTCGCGGGTGCGGCGGCGGGCGCGACCCCATCGGCAGGCAGCATGTCGACGACCAGCGGTGATTTCTCGCCCGGCGGCGGGGACATGATCGTCGGCGCGATGCGCAGCAACAGCCACAGGATCGCGACATGGATCGCGACCACCAGCGCCAGCGTCGCGATGCGACGCGTCAGCGGAACCGGGCGACGCGCCGAAAACCCTTCCTGATACACTGTCGACGCCACGCACCGCCCCTAGCGCAGCCCGCGCGCGAGCGCGATGGGAAACACGCATTACCGGCGATGTCCGGACGATGGAGCGGGTGAAGGGAGCACGCCGTTGCCCCGAGTGACGGGCGATAGCCAAAAAGCGCACCCTGTTCTCTGCACCGTTGTGCGAGCCGGATGCGTCACGCGGGCGACGACTTGAGGACGTTGCGAGGCTTGGTGGAGGGCAAGAGTGCCCTGATCGAGGTTCTGAAACTGCGTCGGCGTTTGCGCGGCTGGAACGCTCGTGATCCTTGCTCGCCCGCTCCGATCAACGGCGCAGAAAGTGGTTCAGCATCTCGACCAGCTCGACCTCACGATTGACGCCCAGCTTGGCGAAGGCGGCTTTCAATTGGGTACGGATGGTGGCCAGACTGGCGTGGCGATCCTCGGCGATCGCGGCGCGGCTATCGCCGTTGGCAAGGCGGAGCGCGACATCGGCCTCGGCCGGCGACAGGCCGTAGACGCTCTGCAAAACGCGCGGTGCCGCTTCCTGCCACCGCGATCCGGTACGGACGATCAACATCACCGACCGCGTGATCCGCCGATCGGGTTTTCCGACGCGGCATATCTCGACGATCGTCGGGAGTCGTCCGGGCTGGCCGCGGCCAAGCGCAACGGTTTCGACCGGCAGCACCTCTGCCCATGCATGGCGCGCGATCGTGTCGCGCAATCGAGCTGTTTCGGTCGGTGATCCCGTTCTGACCCGTCCGTGCTGGATGGTGATCGCGCCGTCACGCACTAGCGCCTCCGCAGCCGCGCTCATGGAATGCACGCGGCCATCGGCGCCGCACACCAGAACTGCCGCGCCGATCTGCTCCATCGCGCCTGCCGCCAGCGCGGGGCCGTTATGTTCGAGCGCGATCTGAATACGCACGGCGCTGCGGACATGGGGGGCAAGCGCGCCGAACATCGCCCGGTCCCGGGCCGTGGTCACGCCATCGGCTGCGGATCGCAACATCGCCAGGCCGACCATGCCACCGCCGTCCACGATCAGCTTGGTCTGGCAGCCATAGGGAATGTCATAGGCGTGCGCGACCTCGTGGTACTGGCTAAGCGGTCGCGCCCTCGCGACGCCGTCATAGTCGCTTTCACAGCGAACGATCAGTTCGCCATCGGCGTCGCCCGCGACGATCCGGTGATTGACCGATCCGCTTTCGTTGACGGAAGCGTTGAAGCGGGCGACCCGGTCGTCGCCGAAATCATTGATCCAGTTGAAATACTGCGCCCTGTCACGGCCGACGCCGATCAGCTGCCCCCGCGCCGAGCCGGTCGCGTCTGCCAAAGCGGCGAGCGCGTCCAGCCATGCCACGCCCCCGGTGACGACATTGGCGAACATGTCCGCGATCGCAGCCTGCTGCGCGCGCATCCCCGCATCCGATCGCATCATACTCTCCCGACCGCGTTGTAGGACGGTGGTGGAGCCGGATGCAACATCGGCATACCCTTATCAGGCGATGCCCCCGATGCGTGCGCGTCCTAGCAGTTTGCGATCACGAACTTATCGTTTCGGGGGAAATTGTGGCTAAACGGCATTCGTATCGCATCAAGCGTCTGGGTCTTGGCGTCAGCGTCATCGCGCTGGTCGGCGCCGGTCATGCAGCGGCGCAGTCGACGCCGCCGACCTGCGTCCCCGCCGACGACGGGGTTTGCGTCATCACCAACGACGGCTCCAGCGACACGATCACGCTGACGCCGCCGGCGCGGATCGTCAATCGCGGAACGGTGTCGGGGGTCGAGGGCGTCGTGGCCATTGCCCCGGCGCCGACCACGCCCGGCATTCCCACCATCGTCGCGTCGATCATCGAGAACCGTGCCGGCGGCACGATCACCGGCACGGGTGGCACGGCTATTCGCGGCGGGGGGCCGCTGGCGATCGTCAATGCCGGGACGATCAACGGCAACGTGCAGGGCGCCCAATATTATGTGGCAAATGGCGGCACGCTGAACGGCAATCTCGTGCTGGGCACCGGTGCCGCGAGCGATTTCGCATCAAGCTATTTCGTCCAGCGCGGCTCCGCGACCGGGGTGACGGGATCGATCAACGCCGGCAACGGCATCGATTTCTGGATCCGGTCCTATGATGCTTCCGCCGAAGTGACCCTTGGCGGCGCGCTGCCGACCACGTTCGAGGTCGAAGGGGTCGAGGCGCGCGGTTCGGGAACGACGGTGACCACCAACGCCGCATCGACCACGCCGGTCGGCGGACTGATGCTGATGGGCGACGGGAACGTCGTCAACCGCGCCAATATCGGGACGTTCAATCTGAACGGCGCGAATTTCCCGGCCGGCGCCACGCTGTTCACCCCGGCGATCGGCTATGCTGGTATTCCGGAGACCAGCCGCACGCTGCTCATCCGTTTCGTCAATCCGTTCAATTCGAGCCAGACGGTCGCGACCTACGGTGTCCAGGTCGGGGCGGCCCTGACGAACTTCACCAACGAAGCCATCGTGACCGGCGACCTCCGTCTGTCGACGGCAGGCTTCGTCAACACCGGCACGATCAACCTGACCAGCCGCGCGACCGGGTCCCTGATCGTGACGGCCGCCGACAAGGATTTCACGTTCCGCAACACCGGCACGATCAATTACACCGATACCGGCGCCCGCGCAGGCCAAGCGATGATCGAGAGCCAGTATCTGAACGATTACGATGCCGCAGCGGCTTTGCGCATCTACACCGTGCTGTCGAAGGATGCGAAGGCGGCAACGTTCGACAATAGCGGCAGCATCACCGGCGGGCTGGTCGGGCGCATCGTCGCCAAAAGCGTGAACTTCACCAACACGGGCACCATCGCCGGCATCGAAAGCACCAACGCGACCGCGCGGGGCGTTTCGCTGCACGTCGGCGAGACCGTCCTCGATACCGAATCGGAGAACAGGACGGTTGCGGACAGCGTCGCCTTCCTCAACGATACGAATGGCCGGATCACGAACGGCGTGCAGATCGAGGCGGCGGCGCGCGATCTGTCGTTCGAAAACCGCGGCGTCATCACCGGGGGCAGGAACAATGGCGCCATCGGCATCGACCATTATGGTGCGAACGATGCCAACGGGAACAGCATCGACACGGACCGGTTCGGCTTTGCCAACAGCGGTGCGATAACCGGTGACGTCGTTATCAACACCAATGCGCTGACCAGCACCGTCGTCAATTCCGGCACGATCACGGCACCGGAACAGCGTGCGTTCGAACCCTTTGCCTTCAGGGAGGCGATGGAGGTCGAGGTCGAAACGCGTGGCGCCAACCGTATCGACTTCACCAATTCCGGCGCGATCAGCCAGAATAATCTGGGCGCGACCGGTGTGTCGTTTGAAGTCGAATCGGAAACCGGCAGCACCATCTCCATCGTCAACACCGGAAGCATCCGGTCCGACGCCGGTGCCAAGCGCGTGGCGGCGCAGTTCGCCGGGCAACCCGATGGCAAGCAGCTGGCGATCCCGTCAATCGGTCTGAAGGTCGTTGCCGATACGCCGCAATCGAGCGTCAGGATCGAGAACCGCGAAGGTGCGATCATTTCGGCCAACGGGCTGGTCGCCAATCATTCGCCGACCCAGACGGCACCTGCCAACCCGGCGATCGGCGGACAGGCCGGGCTGTATTCGATTGCGGTCCTGACCAATACCGGCGCCGGCGGAGTCACCGAAATCGTCAATGCCGGGACGATCCAGGGCGGCCCGTCGTTCCTGACGCCGTCGCAATTCCGCAACTATGACGCGCCGATCGATCCCACCAACGATGCGGCGGGCGGCGCGATTACCGGCGGGGCATCGCGCGATACCGTCATCAACACCGCGACCGGGATCATCCTGGGCGGGATCGCCCTGGGTGCGGGCGACGACCGTATCGAAAACTATGGTCGCATCGATGGGTACGTCAATCTCGGGACGGGCAACGATACCTATCTCCACCTGCTGAAGAACGGCCAGTTCGGCACGGTCGATGGCGGGGCAGGCGAGGATACGCTGGTGTTCGACATTACCGGGTCGAACGGAGTCGTGTCCGACGACCTATTGTCAAACTTCCTGAACTTCGAAATCCGCACGCTGACCGGCACCGGCGACGTCGTCTCCAATGCCGAAGTCGCGGTGGCGTCGGGCGGCAGCCTGGCCTTGGGCGCGGGGTCGAGCATCAATCGACCCGGCGAAACCGCGGTGTCGGGCGGGGACGCGAGCGAAACGGTGTCGAACGCCGGTACGATCGTGGGCAATATCGCGCTTGGCGGCGGTGACAATCGCTTCGCCAACAGCGGCACGGTGGTCGGCAACATGAGTGCCGGATCGGGTGCCGACGAATTCACCAATACCGGCAGCTTCACCGGCAATGTCGATCTGGGCGCAGGGGGCGACCGCTATGTGATCGGTTCGGTCGTCGACGGCGTCGTCGATGGCGGCGACGGCGAGGACGAGATCGTGTTCGATCTGACTGCGCGGGGCGGTGCGACCGATGGGGCCGCTACCGCGACGCCGGCAAGCGCGGTAAGGCTCGCCGTGCATTCCTCGAACGGCGCCGTCGTGGCGAACAGCCTGGGTACCGACCTGTTGTCGAACGGCACGGGAAGCGCGGATATGGGCCGCGCCGTCGATGGCCTCGGCGAAGCCGCTGCGACCGACCCGATCGTCCTGAATCCGGCGGTCCTGGGCAATATCGCCAATTTCGAACTGCTGACGGTGAACGGTCCGGGGACCGTCGTCGCCAGCGGCGATCTGAACGTCAATCTGGTCGGCCTCAACGGCGCCAGTCTGGTCGTTGCCGCCGGCACCGGTTTCGGCACGAACGGCGCGACCACGATCGCCGGATCGAGCGGTGTCGAAACCGTGACGATCGACGGGACGCTGAAGGGGGGTGTCGCACTGGGTGGCGGCGCCGACGTGCTGAACGTCTCCGGACGCATCGGCGGTGCGGTCGATCTGGGCGATGGTGACGACATGCTCAACGTCTCGACCGGCGCATCGTTCGGCGACCGTGTCGCGGGCGGCGCCGGTATCGACACATTGCGTGTCGCGACGACGGGTACATCGGCGTCGCCGTTCGAGATCGCGGGGGCCGGCTTCACCGGGTTCGAGGCATTGGTCAACGCGGGTGGCGTCAATGCGATCACCGGCGCACTCAATCTCGGCAGCAACGGGACCGTCGCAGTCGACGCCGGACAGCTTCTGACCCGCAATGGCGCGACGCTGACCGCCAATGTGACCGTTGCGGCCGGTGCCGGCTTCGGCAATGCGGGCACGTTGGCTGGATCGGTGAGCTTTGCCGATGGCGGCAACATGTTTGTCAACAGCGGCGGTGTGACGGGCAATGTCGTGATGGGCGGCGGTGCCGATACGTTGACGAACGGCGGCACGATCTTGGGCACCGTCGCCACCGGCGCGGGTGCGGACACGGTGAATGCCAACGGGCGGTTCGTCGGCGCGGTCGATCTGGGCGACGGTAACGACACGCTCACCATCGGCACCGGCGCATTGTTCGCCGCCGACGTCACGGGCGGCGCCGGCACCGATGCGATCGTCAATGCGGCGGGCGGGTCGGCGACCGCGCCGTTCGAACTGGCCGGCACGTTCACCGGCTTCGAACGCTATAGCCAGACGGCGGGCGTCACCGCATTCTCGGGCGTGATGTCCCTGGGCAGCGGCGGCAGTTTCGCGGTCGACGGCGGCAGCCTGTACGGGCGGGCATTGTCGGTCCTGACCGGCAACGTCACCGTCGCTTCGGGTGCGACCTTCGGCAGCGCAGGCACGGTCAACGGCAACGTGACGGTGGCCAGCGGTGCCACGCTGGCGCCGGGGGCGTCGCCCGGCGTGATGACCGTCAACGGCAACATCGGCCTTGCCGGCGGCAGCAACACGGTCTTCGAATTCGTGCCGTCGCCCGGCCAGAGCGACCAGTTGATCGTCAACGGCGCGCTGACGATCGCCAATGGTGCCACGCTGACGATGACCGGCAACCGGCCGCTGACCCCGGGCGTCACCTACAACCTCATCACGGCATCGGGCGGGATCAACGGCACCTTCGGCACCGTGAACAAGGCAGCGACGGTTCTCGGCTTCCTGCGCTACACGTCGAACCAGCTCCAGCTGCTCGGCACCTTCGTCGTGCCGACCAATGCCGGCCGGCAGACCGGACAGGCGGTCGATTACGTCAATTCGGTGCTGATCGCCGGTACGGCGAGCCAGTCGCTCCTGAGCGCGATCCCGACCCTGCTGAACACCGATGGAGCCGCCAATACGACGCTGTTCGCGCAGCTGACGCCGGAGGCCTATGCATCCGCATCGCAGCTGTCGGTCGAACACGGGCTGACGCTCGCCCGCACCGCCCGCAGCGGTCTGGTGACCACGACCGGCGATGAGGCGCGGCCGTTCACCTTTGCGCAGGGCCTGGGCAACTGGCGTACGCTGAACGGCAACGCTACGCTGGGCACCGCCGAATCGCGGACCGAAACCTACGGCATCGTGGGCGGGGTCGGCTATGGCAGCGGGACGGCGTCGGTCGGCACCTTCGTCGGCAAGGTCGACAGCGATCAGGACCTGATCGGTCGCGGCGTTCGCACGCAGGCCGATGGCATGGTCGCCGGTATCGCCGGGCGTTTTCAGAGCGGCGTGGTCGATGCCAATGTTCTGGTCGCGTATGACTGGAGCAAGGGGGACACCAATCGGGCGGCGCCCGGTGGCGCGATCCGTGGTCGCTATGACCTGCACGCCTTGACGTTCGACGCTGCCGTTGGTGCTACAATGCCGATCTCGACCGGTTGGGCGATCCGACCCGAAGCCGGCGTCACCCATATCGCCACCGACCGCGGCGGCACGGTCGAAAGCGGCAATGCGACCTTCGGCTATCGCATCGCGGGCGGGCGGCCCAAGGCGACCTTCATCGACGGCAGCTTCGCGCTGAAGGGCGGACTGGACGGTGCGGCGCTGCAGCCGTGGGTACAGGCCGGCGTTCGTCGCCAGATCGACGGCCGGCGCATCGATGCCACCGGCGGCTTTGCCGGCGCCGGATCGTTCGCCGCGTCGGGTGCCTCGCGAGAGCAGGCCGTCGGGCTGGCCGGGGTCGGCCTCACCGCCCGGATCAGTGCGCGATCGAGCCTGTACGGCGCATATCTTGGCGAGTTTGGCGATACGAAGCGCCACAATGTCACGGTCGGCGCTCGCTTCCGCTTCTAGGGCGAAAGCAGCCACCCTTCGCCGGCTGGCATATTGCCGCTGGCCGGTTAAGGGTGGGCATTGCGTGGTTCCGGATCGAAGCGATGGGAAGCGTCCGGGACCATCGGCTTCGGTCCGTGCCGATCCGTCTTCATTCCGCCCGATAGGATCATGGCCCGAGTAGCCGTTCACCGGGCCGATCACGTTTTCGAAACACGCGACCTGGGATGGTCGCAACTTTCCCGTTTTTCCGTGTTCGCCTGGCAGTTTCGGGAAGACACATTCGGGAACATGTTTCGGGAAGGCGGGGTCCGGCAGGTGTCAGCCCGTTCGATGGCCACTGCGCGATTACCGCCACTTGTTCCTAATCGGGAAGCACTGCCAGCGTGAATTGCCCATTCTTCGGGGTGCAGCTTTACCAGTCCACCTGTTCGGGGCAGTAACCTCTAAGACAAGGGGGCATCGTGAAGAACAGGTTTTTTGTTACTGCTGGTTTGATCGCGGCAAACGTAGCCGCACCGTCCAACATCGTAGCGGCCAGGCCGCCGGTTCCGGCGCGTGTGGCAGCAGCATCGCAGACGGTTTCGGACAAAGACATTGTCCGCTTCTGGCAAGCGTTCGATGCCATCACCAACACGACCGATCCGGCCGAGCGGCTCCGCCTGATCCAGACTATATACATCGATCCCGGCACGCAGGGCTTGCACGCCCTCATGGCGGCGCGGCGTTATACGGCGCAGCAGTATGTCGATGCCATCGTCAACTGGCCGCACTTCTGGCGATCCGTGAGGCCGCTGACCGCGCGCTCGCAACAGGCGGTTGTCAGTTTGAACGATGACGTGGCCCGGTTCCGCCGCCTCTATCCTGAACTGCGTCCAGCCTCCATCACCTACGCGATCGGCGTGCTGCGCACTGGTGGCACCACAACTGGCGATATGGTGCTGATCGGTGCCGAACTGGCCTTGGGCGACGAGACCGTTGACGTGTCCGAACTTCCCGAGCCGCTACGGGCGCGCCTCGGCGTCTTCTTTGCGTCCCGGCCATTTGCGAACAACGCCCAGAACAACATTCACGAATATGTACACACCCAACAGCAGGAAACGCAAGGAAGCCTTGCTCAGCAGGTCGTGCGCGAAGGTGTGGCTGAATTGGTAGCGGAGCTTATCACCAACCGTAAGCCTGCCCTGCCAGTCTATACCTACGGTCCGATCCACGACGCAGCCATTCAACAGCGCTTTGTGGCTGAAATGCGTGGTGAGAATTACGAAAATTGGTTGTGGAACAGCGCGAGAAATCCATTCGGCGTCAGCGACGTGGGCTATTATGTCGGCTATCGCATCGCGCGGCGCTATTATGATGCCGCCCGTGACAAGCGCCGTGCCATCAAGGAACTCATCGAGTTGCGCTACGACGATCCCGCCTCGGTGCAAGCGCTGATCGATCGTTCAGGATATCTCACATCGCGGTGATGACGGCAGATTCTTGTTTCACCATCGTTTTCGAGAAAGGCGGCGTCAGAAAGGTACCTGTCTGCCTCGATGGCCTGCAGCCGCTGAGAGGAACGAACAGCTTGATGCGGGAAGGCAAAAGGTGGCGACGAATGGCCGGAACGGGGTCTAGCCGTTTATCCGAGCCGCTTCAGTCCCGGACGACACCGTGGATCGTCAACGCATCGAGCAGCACCTGCACCCGTCGCGGCAGCGTGTGCGATCGCCCGACATAGATGGCGTGGAACGCCTCACGGGGAGGGGAGGCGTCCAGCGGCAGCAGACGCACCAGCCTGCCGGTTGCGAGGTCGTCGCGGATCGTGAACGCCGCAAGCCTGGCGGGAGCGACGCCCGCCAGCGCGAGGTGGCGGATGCCTTCGCCGTCGTTCACCCGCACGCGACTGTCCCCGCCGCCCGTGGGGCTGAGCCACGCACCGGCAGCGCGCGGGTAGGAAAAGCCGAGCCGGTCGTGGCGGGCGAGATCGGCGGGCGTCGCGGGCATATCATGGCGCTCGATCCAGCCGGGGGACGCCACGACGATCAGGGATGTCTCGCCCAGCGGCCGGGCGATCAGCCCCGAACTCTCCAGCGGACCCGCCCGGATGGCGAGGTCGGTGCGATCGGCCACCAGGTCGCTGATCGCGTCGCTCTGGACGATGTCGAGCCCGATGTCGGGATAGCGCGCCAGGAAATCCGGCAGCATCGGCGCGAGCACATGCGTCACGTAGGACGCGCTGCTGGCGATGCGGACGCGCCCGGCGGGCAATCGTGCGCCGCCCGCCTCGCGCTCTGCGGCGTCGATGTCGGCGAGGATAGCGGCGGCGCGGGCATGGAAGGCCTCCCCCTCGGACGTCAGGGCCAGCCGACGGGTCGAACGACGCAACAACCGCGTGCCGAGCCGCGCCTCCAGCCGCGCGATCAATTTGCTGACCGCCGACGGACTGAGGCCCAATGCCCGCGCCGCGCCGGAAAAGTCGCCTGCCTCCACCACCCGCACGAACACCGCCATCTCGGCGGCACGGTTCGGCTCCTTCGCCATGACTGTTCCCTGCATTCACAGATGATGTTCCCGGCGTGGGTCTAATTCATCGGTGCCGGGGATGCCACAATGTCCGTCATGACACATTCCCGCCCTCCGCTAGCGCTCCTGGCGCTTACTGCCGGTGCCTTCGGCATCGGTGTCACCGAATTCGTCATCATGGGGTTGCTGCTCGATGTCGGCGCCGACCTGCACGTCTCGACCAGCGCCGCCGGACTGCTGATCTCGGGCTACGCGCTCGGCGTGGTCGTCGGCGCACCGCTGCTGACGGTCGCGACCGCACGCTGGCCGCGCAAGCAGGTGCTGCTGGCGCTGATGGCGATCTTCGTAGTCGGCAACACGGCCTGCGCGCTCGCCCCGAGCTATGGCCTGTTGATGGCGGCGCGGGTCGTCGCGGCGCTGGCCCATGGCACCTTTTTCGGCGTCGGCTCCGTCGTCGCGACACGGCTGGTCCCGCCCGAACGCAAGGCGTCGGCGATCGCGATCATGTTCACCGGCCTGACCGTCGCCAACATCCTGGGCGTGCCGATGGGCACGTGGCTGGGCCAGCAGGCGGGTTGGCGCGCGACCTTCTGGGCGGTGGCCGCGATCGGCATCGTCGCGTTTGCCGTGATCGCGCTGGCGGTTCCGGCAGATCGCGAGGCGCCGGAGGCGGCCGATTGGCGCCGCGACCTGCGCGTTCTCGGGCGGCGTCCGGTGCTGCTCGGCCTTGCCACCACCGTGCTCGGCTATGCGGGCGTCTTCGCGGTATTCACCTATATCGCGCCGTTGCTGATCGAGCGGAGCGGCTTTGCCGCCGCGGCGATCTCGCCGA
>CAJYRU010000399.1 GCA_913777295.1 uncultured Sphingomonas sp.
ATACCGCCAGGCAATCGTCGCAGCCATAGATGCGGTTGCCGATCCCTTCGCGCAGCGCGTGCGGGATGGGTCCGGCATGTTCGATCGTCAGGTACGAGATGCAGCGCCGCGCATCCAGCCGATAGGGCGCGGGAAACGCATCGGTCGGGCACGCCCGCTGGCACGCATCGCACGACCCGCACGTATCGCGCCCCGCCCGGTCGGGCGTCAGGTCCAGCGTGGTGTAGATCGCGCCGAGGAACAGCCAGCTGCCATGGTCGCGGCTGACCAGATTGGTGTGCTTGCCCTGCCACCCCAGCCCCGCCGCCTCGCTAAGCGGCTTTTCCATCACCGGCGCGGTGTCGACGAACACCTTCAGGTCGCAGCCCGATTCCTGCGCCAGCCAGCGGCCGAGCTGTTTCAGCGCCTTCTTGACGACATCATGATAATCGCCACCCTGCGCATAGACCGAGATGCGTCCCCGGTCGCCGACCTCCGCCAGCGCCAGCGGGTCGCCGGCCGGCGCATAGCTCATGCCGAGCGCAATGACCGATCGCACCTCGCTCCACAGCCCGGCGGGTGATCCGCGCTGTTCCTCGCGCTCCTCCATCCAGATCATCGACCCGTGCCGCCCCTCGTCCAGCCATTGGCGCAACCGCTCGGCGGTACGCGGCGCGGCATCGGCACGGGCGATGCCGCACGCGACGAAGCCGCATTCGGCCGCCTTGGCACGAATCCGGGCGACAATATCGGCGGGGTGGGCCTTGTCTTGGATCACATCCCCCCGCTACGCTTTTAACCGCGCACGCTAAAGGGCGTCGTGTGGGGGGATTAGCGGTTGCGCGACGATCATCTGGCTTTGCACGCGACCGGACTGGTCAAGCGGTTCGGCGACCGCCGCGTGGTCGACGGCATCGACCTGTCTGTGCCGACCGGCGCGGTGTACGGCGTCCTCGGCCCCAATGGCGCGGGCAAGACTACCACGCTGCGCATGCTGCTCGGCATCATCGAACCCGACGAAGGCACCCGAACGCTGCTCGGTCACGTCTCCCCGCGCGAGGCGTCGGATCGCGTCGGCTATCTGCCCGAGGAACGCGGCCTGTATCCCGGCATGAAGGCGCGCGAGGCGATCGCCTTCATGGGTGCGCTGCGCGGCCTCGACTGGTCGGTCGGGCGCAAGCGAGCGGCGGCGATGCTCGAACAGGCGGGTCTCGGCCATGCGATCGATTCCAAGATCCGCAAGCTGTCCAAGGGCATGGCGCAGTTCGTCCAGCTGCTGGGCAGCGTCGTCCACCAGCCCGATTTCCTCGTCCTCGACGAACCCTTTTCCGGCCTCGACCCGGTCAACCAGGAACGGCTGGAGGCGCTGATCCGCGCCGAGCGGGACCGGGGGGCGACCATCCTGTTCTCGACGCATGTCATGGCCCATGCCGAACGGCTGTGCGACCGGCTGTGCGTCATCGCCGGGGGGCGTCGCCGATTCGAAGGGACGGTGGACGAAGCCCGCGCGCTGTTGCCGATGAAGGCGCATTATGTGCCGCACCACCCCGCCCCCGGCATCGCCGCGCTGCTGCCCGCCGATGCGCAGGAGGATCGCGGTGGCTGGCGCTTCACGCTGCCGGCGGACGGGATAGAGGGGATTTTGGTGCGGCTGATCGACGCGGGCTACGGCATTTCGGGGCTGTCGATCGAACGTCCGGGCCTGCACGACGCGTTCGTCCGCATCGTCGGTGACGCCGCACGGGGGGATGCAGCATGAGCGCCCCCGCGAAGCTGATCCGCCAGACGCTGACCATCGCCCGGCGCGATTTTTCGGCGACGGTGATGACGCCGATGTTCCTGCTGTTCCTGCTAGCTCCGCTGCTCTTCATCGGCTTCGGCCTGATGGGCAGCCTGGGCGCGATGACCGTGGGACAGGGGGCGGAGGGCAAGGAAAAAATCTACGCCATCGCCACGCCCGACGATGCGGCCCGGCTGCTGGCCGCCGACGCGCGGGTCCGGCCCGCCGTCGCAACCGATCGCGGCCTGCCGCCGCTCGCCACCATCGCCCCGGCCGCCGATCCCGCGGCACAGGCGCGCGCGTTGCTGTCGAACCCCGACATCGACGTGCCGTCGGTCCTTTACGGCCAGCTCGACCGGCCGCAGCTGATCCACGCCAACCCCGCCTCGACCACCGTCAAATATCTGGCGGTGCTGGCCGAAGCGGCACAGCGCGACCGGCGCACGGGGCTAAGCGGTGCGCCGCTGTCGCGCCCGATCTTCACCCGCGTCGCCCGCGACAGCACGTCGCTGGGCGAAAAGAGCGCGGCGGGCACCTTTGCCGTCGTCACCCTGTTCGTCGTCACGCTGATGCTGGCGGGACAGGCGGTGGGGACGATGGCGGAGGAACGCTCGAACAAGGTGATTGAGGTGCTGGCCGCCGCCGTGCCGCTGGAATCGGTGTTCCTCGGCAAGCTGATCGGCATGTTCGGCGTGGCGATCCTGTTCCTCGCCTTCTGGGCGGTGGTCGGGGCGAATGTCGGCGCGCTGCTCCCCGCCGATTTTGCCGAAGGGCTGTCGGGCATCGCGCCGGCGATCGGCTTTCCGGGGTTCGTGCTGCTCTACGTCCTCTATTTCACGCTCGCCTATATGCTGCTGGGGTCGGTGTTCCTGACGGTCGGCGCACAGGCATCGACCCCGCGCGAGATTCAGATGCTGTCGCTGCCGATCACCATCTTCCAGATGGCGATGTTCGGCTTTGCCCTCGCCGCGATCGGCCGCCCCGACAGCTGGATCGCGACCGCCGCAGAGCTGTTCCCGTTCAGCTCCCCCTTCGCCATGGCCGGCCGCGCCGCGACCAGCGCCGCGATCTGGCCCCATGCCGCCGCGATTGCCTGGCAGCTGCTGTGGGTCGCGATCACCATCAGCGTGGGCGCACGGCTGTTCCGGCGCGGGGTGCTGCAGTCGGCGGGGCCGAAGTGGCGGTGGTTCAAGCGGGGTTGAGCCATTGCCGTCGCTGCGCCATCTTGCCGCCCTGTCGCTCCTGCTGCTGACGCTCGGCGCCGCGCCGGCGATACCGACCGGCCTGTGGCGGGCAGAGGGCTATGGACAGATATTGGCGGTCACGGCGGACCGGTCGATTCTCTACCATGTCGCCGGCCCCTATTGTTACCCCGATCCCGACTCGGATGCCGGACAGGCGATCCTCGGGCAGACGGCGACGATGACTGATCCCGACCGCATCGCCTTTTCGGACGGGCCGGGCCAGACGCGCTATGTCTATCGGCGGATAGCGACGCTGCCCGCCGCCTGCCGGACCACCCGCCGCTGGTCGGGCGGCGACATCGTGCGGCTGGTCTCAGCGACCTTCGCGGACCTCTATCCGCGCACCCCGGCGCGCGAGGGGCACCGGCGACGGCTTGGCACGCGGCTCGCGACGATCCCCGCCGACATGGCGGCCGCCGCTCTGTTCGACCGGATGGCGGACGCATTCGATCCGCTGGACGACGCGCATGTCTCGCTCTCGGCAACCATCGACGGGCAGGAACGCGACATGGAAAGCGGCGAGGCACCGACCCTGCGCGCGGTCCGCCACGATCCCGCGCTGGGGGCCGACCCCGCCGCCCGCGAACGGGCGTGGAACGACCGCTATCGCAGCGGCATCACCGGCCTGCTGGCCGGCGGCGGCCATCTGGTCGCGCATCGCCGCATCCTGTGGGGCCGGATCGGACGGATCGGCTATATCAACGTCCTGACCATGGGCGGCTTTGCCGAAGCGGGCGGGGACGACCTGCCCGTGCTGGACGCCGCGCTCGATGCGGCACTGACCGATTTCCGCGACCTGCCCGGTGTCATCGTCGACGTCAGCAACAATCGCGGTGGCTATGACAGCATCGGCCTGCGGATCGCCGGCCGCTTCGCCGCCCGCGCGGTCGACGCCTATGCCAAGGCCCCGGTCGGATCGACCGCGTGGCAGCCGTTCCGCGTCGAACCATCGCCACGCATCCGGTACACCGGCCCCGTGGTCCTGCTGACCAGCGACGTGACCGTCAGCGCGGGCGAAACCTTCACCCTGGCGATGCGCGCGCTGCCCAATGTCCGCCATGTCGGTGCGCGGACGCGCGGCGCATTGTCGGACCAGTTGGTCAAGCCGCTGCCGAACGGCTGGACGCTGACCCTCCCCGCCGAAACCTATCGCGCGGCCGATGGGCGCTATTACGAAGGCAGCGGCATTCCGCCGGCCGAACCGGTTGCCCCGTTCCTGCCCGACCACGCGACCGTCGTCGCGCGCCTTGCGGCCACGATGGCGGCGGCCGGCAGCCCTATTTCGTGACCAGCGTCACGATCGACAGCCCCGGCGGCATCGGCACGCGGCCGATCAGGAACCGTTCCAGCCGGAAGATTGCCTCGAACGCCTTGTTCAGCGGCTTGGGCGGCGGCGAATCGTCGCTGTCGTCCTTGCCGGTCAGCTTGCCCGCGACCCGCGCCGCGACGGCGGCGGGGAACAGCAGCGAATTGAAATAGCGCAGGCCGTTGTGGCGGAGGCCGGCATCCGCAATCGCCTTCGCCAGCGTCGCCTTCGAATAGCGGCGATGATGGTGGTTCACCACGTCGTGCGCGCTCCACATCCACTGGTGCGCGGGCACGGTGACCAAAATCTTTCCGCCCGGCGCCAGCCGATCGGCCATCCCGCGGAAGGTCGCCACATCGTCCTCGATATGCTCGACCACGTCCAGCACCGCGATCAGGTCGTACTGGCCGGTCACGCCGGCCAGCGTCGGCAGCGGCGCGGTACCGACCGGCTTGCCCAGCCGTTCGCTGGCGATCGCGCGCGCCGCCGGATCGATCTCGATCGCGTCGACCTCGCCGAACGCGCCCAGCATCGGCAGGTTGTGGCCGGTGCCGCACCCGATCTCGAGGATGCGCGCGCCGGGCTTCAGTGCGGCATAGCGCTCGACATAGTCCGCCAGGATCTCGCGGCGGGCGCGATACCACCAATGCGTCGAGTCGTGCGCCGCCATGCGGTCGTAAACGATGCGGTCCATCTTATCCGAATACCCATGAACGGTTGAGCGCGAAGGTGGCGAAGGGCGTGACCAGCACGGCGGGGATCAACGGGGTCCAGTCCGCCAGCCCGGCCAGATCGACCATGCCGTAGGTGAAGAGGCCGTTCAGCACCATGCCGAACCCCTGCACCACCAGGAACTTGATCGGCTGTTCGGCGCCCCCGGTCCGCGTGCCGTGCCCCTGAAAGCTCCAGCGACCATGCGCCACCCAGCCGAAGGCGGCGGCGACGACGAACGCCGGGACGACCGCGACGAACGCATAGCCAGTCGGCAGGACATGGTAGACCAACGGCAGATAGACCGCCGAATAGATCACCGTCGACAACCCGCCGACGATGCCGAAGCGGATCAACTGCCCCAGCACCCCGTCCGCCATCAACCGTTCGATCCGCGCGATCATCCGCGTGCCCATCTTGTCCTTTGCGCGCCATCCGATACAGCGCTTGGCCACTGCCACCATGGCAGGACAGCCGCCGTAGAATGCGCGGGGGCCTTGGGAAAGCGATTTTGACCGACATGCCCGCGCATCGCAATGAACTCGACCGCCACTGGCGGCGCTGGCTGCTGCTCGCCTGGGTGGCGATCGCGGCATGGTTCCTATGGAATCGCTGGAACGCGGTCCACTGGCTGGCCCTGTCCGACACCGACGACAATATGCGCCTGATGCAGGTGCGCGCGTGGATGGGCGGCCAGGGCTGGTACGACCTGCGCCAGTATCGGCTGAACCCGCCCGGCGGATTGGACATCCACTGGTCGCGGCTGGTCGACCTGCCGATCGCCGGGCTGATCCTGCTGTTCAAACCCTTTGCCGGGCCGGTCTGGGCGGAAAAACTCGCGGTCGGCATCGCGCCGCTGCTGCCGATGGGGGTCGCGATGGCGGCGCTGTCGGTGACGGCGCGGCGGCTGGTCGCGCCGCTTGCGTGGCCGCTGGCCGTCCTGTTCCTGCTCGGCTGTTCGTCGACGCTCCTGATGTTCATGCCGGAACGCATCGACCATCACGGGTGGCAGCTCGCCTGCCTCGCCTGGACCGTCGCCGGCCTTGCCGATCCGAAACGCGCGCGCGGCGGGGCGGTCGTCGGCCTGTCGTCGGCGGCGTCGCTGACCATCGGCCTCGAACTCCTGCCCTATTGCGCGATGGCCGGCGGGATCGTCGCCCTGCGCTGGGTCTGGGACCGGGCGGAGGCACGGCGGCTGACCGTCTATGGCGCGACGCTGGCCGGCGCCAGCGGGGTCGGCTTCGTCGCCTTCGCCTCCAACGCCAATTACGCGATGCGCTGCGACGCGCTGACCCCGGTGTGGCTGTCGGCAGTGGTCGCGGGCGGCGCCTTCCTCGTGCTGCTGGCGTGGATCAGCCCCAGGGCTTGGGGCGTGCGGCTGGTCCTGACGCTGATCGCCGGCGGCGTGCTGGCGGCGGCGTTCGCGATGCTGTTCCCGCAATGCCTCGGCCGTCCCGAAGGCGTGTCGGAGGAACTGGCGCGCACCTGGCTGAACAATGTGCGCGAGGCGAAACCCCTCTACACCATGCCCGGCCGGACGATCCTGCTGATCGTGACCGGGCCGATCATCGGCCTGATCGGCGCGATCTTCGCGACATGGCGCGCACGCCGGTCGGCCAATTTCGTCGGCTGGGCGGTGACGACGCTGTTCACCGCCTTCGCAGTCGCCATGCTGTTCTGGCAGATCCGCTCGGGTCCCGCTGCACAGCTGCTGGCGGTGCCCGGCACCGTCGCGCTCGCCTGGGTCGTGATCCCGTGGTTCCTGTCGCACCGGAACGCCGCGGTGCGCGTACTGGGCACGGCGGGGCTGGTGTCGCTGCTCCTGCTCGGCAACCTTGCCGTCGATCAGGTCGGCAAGCTGTTGTCGAAGCTGCCAAACCGCGGCCTTGCCGCCCATGTCCGCATCGCGCCGCAGGACGCCCGGACGAAGCAGGTGCTGCGCGCCGGCGCCCGCTGCGCCAGCCTGCCCGCGCTGCAGGCGCTGAACCGCATCCCGGCGGCGGTGATGTTCACCCATGTCGACCTGGGTCCCCGCCTGATCGTCGCGACCCACCATGACGGCATCGCCGGCCCGTATCATCGCAACGGCGATGCGATTCTCGACGTGCACCACGCGTTTCAGGGCGATCCGGAGAATTTCCGCGCCATCGCCCGACGGCACGGCGCGACCTATCTGCTGACCTGTCCCAACATGGCCGAAACCACCGTCTATCGCGCGCGCTCGCCCGGCGGATTCTACGACCAGCTGGCGCATGGCAAGGTACCGGGCTGGCTGTCGCCCATGGCCCTGCCCAAGGGGTCGCCGCTGAAGCTGTGGCGGATCAATTATGCGGGAATGGCTGGGAAGTAGGAGGAAGTAGGAGGCTTTCTGCCGAGGCGTCGTCACCCCCCGCCCCATCTGACCCAAAACGTCGCCCCAGCGACGGCTGGAGCCGCCCACGGCTCCTGCTGCGTGCTATTCCCCAGCGTTCGCCGGGATAACACTTGCAGCGGGCAACCGGATCGGGGGTAGCGATCCGACAAAGGCGCCCCCCCAGACGCAAAAACGCCCGCCCCCTGTGCGGGGACAGGCGTCAAAGCCTGCAGGGAGCAGAACGGTTTTAGCGTGCGGCGACCTGCTCGGCAGCCGGCAGCGGCTTGGCGATGCGGAAGCGGACTGCGCGGCCACCGACGTCACCGGTCACGGTGCGGTCGCGCACGACCAGGCGGAACGGCTCGCCGGTGGTCTTGACGGTGCCCGACAGGACGGTCTCGCCCTTGTCGGTGACGCTGCGGTTATAGTCGAACTTGGACCCGTCGCGCTCGATCTCGCTGGCCGAGGCGAGGGTCGGAATCAACATGCCCGCAGCGACGAGGGCAACGCGAAAGGCGGCGGCGGCGGCAAGGCTGCGCATGGATCTGTCTCCGGTCTGGGAAAGGTCGACGCTCGGGCGTCGTTCGTTGACCGGATAGGTGCATGATGCAGCGCAATATCGCAACTGCACAGGTTTTCACCGCAATTGCAAAAAACGAAATCGTTATTCGGGTAGGAAGCGATGCACCACGTCGCGCGCCAGCCGCGCCGGCCGCTTGGTGATCGCGTCCAGCGAGCACCAGGTACTTTGCACCTCGGCCAGCACCTCTTCGCCACGCTTGATGAGCGTCGAAAAATAGGCGCGCACGCCCTCCACCCGCTCCGCCACGACCGTCGCGACGATCGGATCGTCGAGAAACGCGGGCCGGCGATAGGTGATCTCGTGCTTCAGCGCGACCCACAGGTGCTTGGCGACCGCATCGGCCGGTGCGACCCGCTCCCAATAGGCGACGACCGCGTCCTGCACCCAGGACAGGTACACCGCATTGTTGACGTGACCCATATGGTCGATGTCGCCGGGTGCGACGGCGAGCGGATGCTGGTGAGCCATGAATATGGGATGGGCGTTGCTGACACCCGAGTCAATGCGAGTCGCGGTGGACCGAACGGACGGATCGGCGCGATGCCCTATTACACCGTATCCCCGCGCAGGCGGGGATCCAGGGCGGCATACGCTATCGTTTGCCGGCTTGGCACTGGATCCCCGCCTGCGCGGGGGTACGCCGGGGCTGCGTCAAGCCGCCCCTACGCCTTCCCCACCACGCTCTCCGGCAGATCCTTGCCGAACACCCGCTGGTAATATTCCGCGACCAGCGCCCGCTCCGCCTCGTCGCACTTGTTCAGGAACGACAGGCGGAACGCGAAGCCGACATCGCCGAAGATCAGCGCATTCTGCGCCCAGGTGATGACGGTACGTGGCGACATGACCGTCGAGATGTCGCCATTGACGAACCCCCGCCGGGTCATGTCCGCCACGCGCACCATCTTCTCGACCGTCTCCTTGCC
>CAJYRU010000400.1 GCA_913777295.1 uncultured Sphingomonas sp.
GTTCCAGCCGGTGCAGGGGGTGAAGGCCGATCTGAGCTATGTCTGGTCGATCCGCACCCTATGGGGCATCGACGGCAACGGCGCGCGGCAGCCGGCGATCTCCGGAAACACCCTGCTGGCCAATGTCGGCTGGACCTCGCCGCTGGGGACGCTGACCGGGTTCGGCTACTGGATCGACGAGGATGAGGCAGTGGTCCAGAACTACCGCCTGTCGAGCCGGACGCTGGGCCTGCGGCTGGCCGGCACCCGGCGGCTGGGTGGGACGAAGCTGGCCTATGCCGCCAGCTATGCCCGCCAGTCGGACCTTCACCGCAACCCGAACGCCTATGCTGCCGAGTACTGGATGGTCGATGCGCTGGTCGACCTGAACGGACCGCGCGTCGGCGGCGGCTACGAGGTGTTCGGCGCCGACGACGGCCGCGCGCTGACCAGTTTCCAGACGCCTCTCGCCGCGAATTTCAAGTTTAACGGCTGGGCGGAGAAATTCACCACCAAGCCCGCCGACGGGCTGCACGACCTCTATGCCAGTGGCGGCTGGGGCTGGAAACAGGTCGGCGCGCTGCAGGCAGTGAGGCTGACCGCGACCTGGCACCGGTTCGACAGCGACCGGCTTTCCCGGCGCTACGGGCAGGAACTCGACCTGCTCGCCCAGGCGAAGGTCGGGCGGACCACGGCCGGCATTCGCTACGCCGATTATCACGCCGACACCTTCGCCACCGACACCGCCAAGCTGTGGCTCCAACTCGACTGGATGCTGTGATGAAATATGAACCGATTTCCCGAACCGACGGCGATACGCGCCGGCACCTTATCGTCATCGGCAACGGCATGGCCGGGTGCCGCGCGGTCGACGAACTGCTGGCGCGCGATCCGGACCGCTACCGTGTCACGATCTTCGGCGCCGAACCGCTGGTGAACTATAACCGCATCATGCTGTCGCCCGTGCTGGCGGGGGAGAAGACCTTCGATGAGATCGTCATCAACGGCCATGACTGGTATGCCGACAACGGCATCACGCTGCTGAGCGGCGATCCGGTGATCGCCATCGACCGCGCGGCGAAGACGGTCACCAGCCGCAGCGGGCTGACGCTCGACTATGACCGGCTGTTGATCGCCACGGGATCCGACCCGTTCATCATCCCGGTGCCGGGCAAGGACCTCCCCGGCGTCATCAGCTTTCGCGACATGCAGGATGTCGAACACATGCTCGCCGCCGCCGACCGGGGCGGCAACGCGGTGGTGATCGGTGGCGGACTGCTGGGGCTGGAGGCGGCGCACGGCCTGTCCCTGCGCGGCATGAAGGTGACCGTGCTGCACATCATGCCGACGCTGATGGAGCGGCAGCTGGACGAAGCGGCAGGCTGGCTGCTGAAGACCGCGCTGGAGGCGCGCGGGCAGACGATCCTGACCGGCGCCGATACCGCCGAGATCGTCGGCGACGGCCATGTTCAGGCGGTGCATCTGAAGGACGGCACGGTCATTCCCGCCGATCTGGTGGTGATGGCGGTCGGCATCCGCCCGTCGGTGGCGCTGGCGCGCGAGGCCGGGCTGGACGTCGGGCGCGGGATCAAGGTGGACGACCATATGGTCACGTCCGACCCGGCCGTGCTGGCGGTCGGCGAATGCGTCGAGCATGACGGGCAGGTCTACGGCCTTGTTGCGCCGCTGTGGGACATGTGCCGTGCGCTGGCGGACGGGTTGGTCGATGCGCCGAGCGGCTACCGGCCCGCGCCGACCGCGACCAAGCTGAAGGTCGCCGGGCTGGACGTGTTCTCGGCAGGGGACTTTTCCGGAGGCGACGGTGCGGAGGACATCGTGCTGCGCGATGCGTCACGCGGCATCTACAAGCGGGTCGTGGTCCGGGACGACCGGATCGTCGGTGCGGTGCTGTACGGCGATACCGTCGACGGCAACTGGTATTTCGATCTGCTGAAAAAGGGCGAGAGCGTCGCCGACATGCGCGACGCGCTGATCTTCGGCCAGGCCTTCGCCTCCGGAGGTGGGCAGGCGGACCCTAAGGCGGCCGTTGCGGCACTTTCCGACGATGCGGAAATCTGCGGCTGCAACGGCGTATCCAAGGGCAAGGTCCTTGCCTGCATCGACGGCGGTGCGCACAGCCTCGACGCGGTGCGATCGGGCTGCAAGGCATCGGCCAGCTGCGGCTCCTGTACCGGTATCGTCGAGAGCCTGTTGTCGCTGCGGCTGGGCGGAGAGGTGGATGCCGGGCCGAAGACGATGTGCAAATGCACCAGCTTCGGCCATGACGATGTCCGGCGCGAGATCGTGGCGCAGGCCATGCGCTCGATCCCGGAGGTGATGCAGAAGCTGCACTGGTCGACGCCAGATGGCTGTTCGTCGTGCCGCCCTGCGCTCAACTATTACCTGCTCTGCGCACTGCCCGGCGAATACAAGGACGACCAGCAGAGCCGGTTCGTCAACGAACGGATGCACGCCAACATTCAGAAGGATGGCACCTATTCGGTCGTGCCGCGCATGTGGGGCGGCCTGACCAATCCGACCGAGCTGCGCGCGATCGCCGATGTGGTCGAGAAGTTCAACGCCCCGATGGTCAAGGTGACCGGCGGGCAGCGGCTCGACATCTTCGGGATACGGAAGGAGGATCTGCCCGCCGTCTGGGCCGATTTGAACGCCGCGGGCATGGTCAGCGGTCATGCCTATGGCAAGTCGCTGCGCACGGTGAAGACCTGTGTCGGCAGCGAATGGTGCCGCTTCGGCACGCAGGATTCGACCGGCCTCGGCGTGAAGATCGAGCGGGCGACCTGGGGCAGCTGGATGCCACACAAGTTCAAGATCGCCGTGTCGGGTTGTCCCCGCAATTGCGCCGAGGCGACGATCAAGGACTTCGGGATCGTCTGCGTCGACAGCGGCTATGAACTGCATGTCGGCGGCAATGGCGGGATCAAGGTCCGCGCCACCGACCTGTTGTGCAAGGTCGCGA
>CAJYRU010000401.1 GCA_913777295.1 uncultured Sphingomonas sp.
ACACCGCCTGCGCCAGGTTCAGGATGCGGTCGCGCAGCGCGATCTCCTCCGCCACGCGGGCGGCGGCGCGCGCCTCCTCGGCCTGCGTGAGGTTCAGCTGCATGGTGCGCACGCGCAGCACGCGGGCGAGGCGCTTGGCCTTGTCAGCCACCGAACACGCCCACCAGCTCGGCGACGGCATTGTCCAGCGACACGACCTCGTCCGAATCCTGCTTGACATATTCCATGACGGCGGGATGGGCGGCCAATGCGCCGTCGATCGCCGGATCGGTGCCGGGGCGGTATGCCCCCATCAGCACGAGATCACGATTTTCCTCATAGGTCGCCAGATGCCGGCGCAGCACGCGCGCGGCGGCCAGATGCGGCCGCTCGGCAATGTCGGTCATCACGCGGCTGACCGATGGCCCCAGGTCGATCGCGGGATAGACGCCGCGTTCGGCCAGCTGGCGGCTCAGCACGATATGCCCGTCGAGGATCGATCGCGCCGAATCGACCACCGGGTCGCTATTGTCGTCACCATCGGCCAGCACGGTATAGATTGCGGTGATCGACCCGCCGGTACGCACACAGGTGCCCGCCCGCTCGATCAACCCCGGCAGCATCGCGATTGCCGAGGGCGGATAGCCACGTGCCGACGCCGGCTCGCCCAGTGCCAGCCCGATCTCGCGGCCGGCATGGGCGACGCGGGTCAGCGAATCGATGATGAGCAGGACTTTCTTGCCCTGTTCGCGGAATGCTTCGGCAATGGCGGTCGCGCGCAATGCGCCGCGAATGCGCAGCACCGGCGAATGGTTGGCCGGCACCGCGACCACGACCGACCGCGCGCGGGCATCGCCCTTCAGCTTGGTTTCGAGGAAGTCGGACACCTCGCGGCTGCGCTCGCCGATCAGGCCGACGACGATCACATCGGCCTTGGCCGCGCGGACCATCATGCCCAGCAGCACCGACTTGCCGACGCCCGACCCCGCCATGATCCCGACGCGCTGACCCTGACCGATGGTCAGCAGCCCATTGATCGCGCGGACGCCGACATCCATCGGTTCGAGGACGCGGCCCCGGTCCAGCGGCGACTGGATCCGCCCGGCCAGCGGCCAGCGGCCCGCCCCCCGTATCGGACCCTTGCCGTCGATCGGCTTGCCTGCCCCGTCGACCACCCGGCCGAGCATCGCGTCGCCGACCTCGGCCTCCCCCGGCTTGTCGCCCGGCCGCACCAGCGCACCGGGGAGGAGCGGCGCGGGGCCGCCCAGGTTCATCATCAGCGTCCGACCGTTGCGAAAGCCGATTGCCTCCGCCTCGACCATGCCACCGTCGCCGGTGCCGACCTGGCACACGGTGCCGACCGGCAGCGACAGCCCGACCGCTTCCATCAGCAGCCCGTCATAGCTGGCGAGCTTGCCCGCCACCCGCGCGCGGGGCCGGAAATCGGTGGGGGCGAGGGCACCCAGATAGTCGTTGGTGAAACGGTTGAGCATCAGCGGGGCACCGGTACGGTTTCGATCGCCGCGCCCAGCTGTTCCAGCCAGAGCGACGGACCATCCTCGACCACGGTCGAGGCGGATTCGAGGATGAAGCCGCCGCGCTCGACATGGGCGTCGGCGACCGGGAACACCGCCTTGGGCAGCTTGCCCTCGACCAGCGGCATATCGGCTTCGTGCATCCGCAGGATCGCGGATTCGACACCATCGGCCAGCAGGTCGGCCGCGGCGTCGATCCGTTCGACCAGGTGGTTGGCCGATACGCCGACCTCACCGACGATCTGGCGCACCAGCGTCAGGACGGTCTGGCGCAGCCGCGCCGCCATCGCCTCGCGGTCGACATGGGTCGCGGTGCCCAGCGCTTCGGCCAGCTTCGCCAGCATCGCCTGGTCGCGCGCCGTGTCGGACTGGCTGGCCGCGGCTGCGGCGGCCAGACCCTCGGCATAGCCCGCGGCATGGGCTTCGGCGACCGGGTCCGGCGTGTGGACGGTTTCGTCCACGACGGTCGAAAACGGGTCCCAGCCCTCGGTCGGGTTGCTGTCGGGATCGGCCGGGCGGAAATGCTTCGGGCCGACCGGCTGCGCGGCCGCGGCGGTCGCGCCGAAATCGGCCGGGCGCACCGGCACCACGCCGGTCGCCGCGAACGGATCGGGCGTGCCGAAGGCGCGGGCCAGGATGTCGGCCGCCGCGACATGGCGGCTGGCGAACCCGGCGACGAAGCCGCTGGCGGGCAGGGGGGACGCGGCGCTCTCAAACATAATCGTCGTCGCCGCCGCCCATCATGATCGTGCCGTCCTTGCCCAGCTGGCGGGCGACGGTGATGACACCCTTCTGCGCCTCCAGCACCTCGGCGAGCTTCATCGGCCCGCGTGCCTCCATCTCGTCGCGGATGCCGTCGGCGGCGCGCGCCGACATGCAGCCCAGGAACCGGTTGCGGGCATTCTCGTCGACGCCCTTCAGCGCGCGCACCAGCAGGTCGCTGTCGACGTTGCGGATCAGCACGCCCAGATTCTTGTCGTCCATCTCCAGCAGGTTGTCGAAGACGAACAGCTGGTCCTCGATCTGGCGGGCAATGTCGCGGTCAATCTTGGCCAGTTTCGGCATGACCCGCGTCTCGGTCGCCTTGCGGCCCGACGACAGGATCTTCGCGGCATCCTTCGCCCCGCCCAGCTGGACGCCGGTCCCGCTGGAACGGCCGGTCGACCGGCGCGTCAGCATCGACTTCAGCGTGTCGATCGCCTCGGGCGTGATCGGGCCCAGCTTGGCGATGCGGTGCAGGATCTGCGGCTGGGCCGCTTCGGGCAGCCCTTCCAGCACCTGCGCGGCAATGCCGGGTTCCAGGTTGGCGAGCAGCACAGCGGCGATCTGGGGATGTTCGTCCTTGATGAGGCCGACGATCTCCGCCGCATCCATCCAGTCGAGCAGCTCGATGGCGCACGCCGTCTCGACCGGGGTGATGCGCGCCAGCACGCTCTCCGCCTTGTCGGGGCCGAGCGCCCGGTTCATCACCTGTTCGATATGCGGGCGCGGATCGAAACCGACCGTGGTGCGCTCGCGGGCCTTGTCGACGAAATCGTCGAGGACCACGGACACCTCGTCCTCGCTGACATCGGCGACGTTGAACATCGCCTTGCCCAGCTGCTGGACCTCTTCGGGTTCCAGCTTCTGCAGGATGGCGGCGGCTTCCTCCTCGCCGACCAGCATCATCAGGACCGCGGCGCGCTCGACGCCGGTCTGGATACGGACGGGGGCGTTCACTGCTTGGCGTCCGACTGGATCATGTCGCGGATGGCGAGGGCGGCGCGCGTGGGATTGTCGCGGGTGAAGCCCCGGACCAGCCCGACCCGGTCGTCATAGCCGGTGGCGGTTTCCAGCATTGCCATGCTCACCGGTTCCGCCTCGGCCGGGGCGGCCAGCGCGGCCTGCTGCGCGGCTTCGGCGGCGGCGATGCGGGCGGTTTCGGCGGCGGCATCGGCCTTGCGCTTCTCGTTGATCGCCTTGACCATCGGGCGGACCCCCATGAACAGCACCAGCAGCGCGATGACGAGCGCGGTGCCGTTGCGGGCGGCCAGCGGCACCCAGTCGGCGTCGTACCACGGGCGGGCGACGTCGGTCGCGGTCGCCTCGGGCGAGAATTTCCGGCTGATGACCGTCACCGTGTCCTGGCGCTGCTGGTTATAACCGACCGCCGCCTTCACCAGATCGTTGATCTGCTGGATTTCGGCCGGGGTGCGCGGCTTGGCGCCTTCGGGTTCGCGCAGCAGCACGGCGACCGACAGGCGGCGGATCGATCCCGGCGCGGCGCGGGTGACCGACACTTCCTTGCCCAGGTCATAGGCGCGGTTGAAATTCTCGCTGGTCTTGACCGGCGGGGTGGCGCCCGGCGCGGTTCCGGGCTGGACCGTGGCACCGGCGGGGCCGGGGGTCGCGGTCGCCAGCGTCGATGCAGCAGGCGGCGTGTTGCTCAGCGCGCCGGGGATGCCGCCGGGGGTCGTCTCGCCGGGGGTATTGCCCTGCCAGTTGCCCTGTTCGGCGCGCACCACGCCCTGCTTGTCATAGCTTTCGCGTGTCGCCTGGCTCTGGTCCAGATCGACATCGGCCTGGATTTCGGCCGAGAAATTGTTGGCGCCCAGCAGCGGGGTCAGCAGCGTGTTGAGCTGCGCACGATACTTGTCCTCGATGCGACGCTGGTAATCGATCCGCTCGTCCGACAGGGTCGACCCCTCGCTGCCATCGGTCGGCTTGCTCAGCAGCGCGCCCATCTGGTCGATGATCGTCACCTGATCGGCCTTCATCCCCGGCACCGAGGAGGCGACGAGGTTCACGATCGAACGGACCTGCGCCTGGGTGAGGCTCCGGCCGGGTTCGAGACGGACGATGACCGATGCGGAGGGCTGCGCATTGTCGCGCACGAACACCGAGGATTCCGGCATCGCGAGGTGGACGCGGGCGTCGGCGACCGACTCGATCTCACCGATCGACTTGGCCAGTTCGGTCTCGCGCGCCTGGCGCAGCCGTTCGCCCTCGACGGCGCGGGACACGCCCATCGGCAGCTGGTCGAGGATCGCATAGCCGCCCGGTGCCGCCTTTGGCAGGCCCTGGCCCGCCAGCAGGATGCGCGCGCGGTGGTAATCGTCCTCGGCGACGGTGATGCCGCCCGAATCGTCGACATGGCTGGTGATCTTGGCCGCGCCCAGCGCGTCGACCACCGCCTGCTTGTCGCTGTCGGGCAGCTGCGGGAACAGCACGCGCTGCGGCGGGGTGGCCAGCGCCATCCATGCCAGCGCCGCCGACAGGACCAGCCCGACGATGAAGATCATCGGCAGGCTGCGCTTGACGGCGGGGTTCTTCATGATCCCGCCGATCTGGGTCAGCGGGTTGGCGAAGCCGGAGGAGGCCGGTGCGGTGGCGGCGGGAACGCCGCCGGTGGTGGCGAGTGCGTTTTCCATATTACACCGGCATACTCATGATGTCCTTGTAGGCGGACAGGAGTTTGTTGCGGACCTGCATCGTGGCTTCGAAGCCGACCGATGCCTGCTGGCGGGCCATCATCACCTTCGCGATGTCCACGGTCTCGCCGCGTTCGTACATCGCCGACAGCTCGCTTGCCTTGTTCTGCTGCGCGTTCACGCCCTTCAGCGCGTCGCCCATCGCGTCGGCGAAGCTGGTGGGCTTGGCCGGTTCGGCCTGTACCGGGGCGGTCGCGACCTGCGCATTCGCCTTGGACAGGGCCTGGTTGCGTTCGAGGATTTGCGCGCGCAGCGCCATCACTCGGTCGACGCCCATCGCGCCGCCGACACCGCCGATGCCGCTCATGCCGACGCCGCCATCGATTGTGCGGCGGGTGCGACGAGCAGTTCGCCGGCCTCACGCGCCTTGGCGAGGCGGTAGCGCAGCGTGCGCTCCGAAATGCCCAGCCGCCGGGCGGTTTCGATCCGGTTGCCGCCGCATTCCTCCAGCGTGCGGCGGATCGCCGCGAACTCGTGGATCTGCACGATGTTGGTCAGCGTCGCCGCCACCGGCTCGACCGTGCGCGGGGCGCTGACGGTTGCGGCGGCGTTGGCGGCGCTTGCCCGGTCGAACACGATGTCATGCGCCTCGATCCGGTCGCCCATTCCCAGCAGCAGCGCGCGCTGGATCACATTCTCCAGCTCCCGCGCATTGCCCGGCCAGTCGTGGCGGCCGAGCATCGCCAGCGCCTCGTCCGAGATCCACGGCAGGACGCTACGCATTCCGGCATGGCGCACCACCATCGCCGCGGCGAGGGCGGCAATGTCGCCCGGCCGGTCGGCCAGCGCGCGGGTGGTCAGCGGAAAGACGCTGAGGCGGTAATAGAGATCGGCGCGGAAGCGGCCGGCGGCGACTTCGTCCTGCAGGTCGCGGTTGGCGCAGGCGACGACGCGGACATCGACCGCCTCGGCCTGGGTCGCGCCGATCGGCACGACTTCGCGTTCCTGCAGCACGCGCAGCAGCTTGGCCTGCAGCGGCAGCGGCATTTCCGCGATTTCGTCGAGCAGCAGCGTGCCGCCATGCGCCGCGCGGAAGAAGCCTTCACCCGCCGCGCCGGCACCGGTGAACGCGCCCTTCACATGACCGAACAGCATCGCCTCCAGCATGGTTTCGGGGAGTGCGGCGCAGTTGATCGCGACGAACGGGCCGTCGGCGCGGGCGCTTTCGGCGTGGATGGTGCGGGCCAGCACTTCCTTGCCGGTGCCGGTGGGGCCGTTCACCAGCACAGTGATGTCGGCGGCGGCGACCCGGCGGGCCAGCGCCTGCAGCGCCAGGCTTTCCGGGTCCGCGGCGACCGCCTCGTGCCGGCCGCACAGCAGCGCGGCGGCAAAGGCATGGGCCAGTTCGGTATCGGCGTGGGAATAGGACAGGCGCGCCGGGCGGCCGCCCTCGAACGGGGTTGCGGAGGCCGGACCGTCGGCCAGGACCAGCGTGCGCGCCGCGATCGGCGGTACTTCGCCTTCCATGACCAGGAACACGTCGTTCGGCCCGGGCTTCTGCCCCGCATTGGCGAGGGCGAAGCCCTGCGCGCGCAGCGACGAGACCAGCGTGAACTTCGACGCGAGTACGGCAGCGGATGGATAGATCGAGCGCATTGTTTCGGACATTCCCCCTGAACGGCACCCTTTTGCCGGCAAATGGTTAACGCCCGGTAAAATCCACCCCGATTCGGCTCTGTACTCCGCGTACGCCCTCGTGCGCGCGCGAGGGGCCGGAAAATTGGCGAAGTTTTTTACTTAACTGGGGCCAATGCGTGCCGTTTCTCCGGGCAGCAGCTTCGATCCCGATCGCTTCAAGGGGGGGACGCGGGGCGCTGGAAGTCAGACTGGAGGACACACCCAATGACCGTTATCGGATCCAACATCGGATCGCTCCGCGCCGCCAACGCCTCGACCGCCGCCAACGACTCGCTCAAAGCGTCGATGGAGCGCCTGTCGACCGGCAAGCGCATCAACTCGGCCAAGGACGACGCCGCCGGCCTCGCCATCGCCAGCCGCATGACCAGCCAGATCAAGACGATGGCCGTCGCCGCGCGCAACGCCAATGATGGCATCTCGATGGCGCAGACCGCCGAAGGCGCGCTGGGCGAAGTCACCAACATGCTGCAGCGGATGAAGGAACTCGCCGGCCAGGCCGCGAACGGCACGCTGGGCGCGTCGGAACGCAAGGCGCTCCAGTCGGAAGTCGGTCAGCTGACCGCGCAGATCAATGACATCGCGACCAAGACGAACTTCAACGGCATCAACCTGCTCGACGGTTCGGTGAAGGCCGTGACGCTGCAGACCGGTTCGCAGGCCGGCCAGACCACCTCGGTCTCGCTGTCCAGCACCTCGGCCACCGCGCTCGGCCTGAACGGCTACCGCGTCGAGGGTCAGGCGACCACCGGCCGAATCAACGCCGCAACTGCTGCCGTCGGCGACATCCAGTTCAACGGCAAGAACGCGCTGGGCACCGCCCTGACGGGTGCCGCGAACACCGGCGCGGAAGAAGCCGCTGCCAGCATCAACGCCAACACCGGCCAGACCGGCGTGTCGGCGAAGGCCTTCAACACGCTGTCGGGCGGCCCGATCTCGGCCGGCGGCATCACCGCGACCGGCAGCCTCACCATCTCGGTCGGTGGCGGCACCGCCGTCGACATCACCGGCGCCAACGGCCAGGAACTGGTCGACAAGATCAATCGCGACGTGGGCGGCATCAGCGCACAGCTCGACAGTGAGGGCAAGATCGTCCTGTCGAACGACACCGGCAAGTCGATCACCATCGGCGGCACCGCATCGGGCAAGGCCGGTTTCACCGCTGGCACCTATGGCGGTTTCGTCGCGCTGCAAAGCTCGACCGGTGAAGCGATCGACATCAAGCGCTCTGCCACTGGTGCTGCCGCCGCGCTGACCGCCCTCGGTCTGAACGAAACCACGGCGAACGAAGGCGTGAAGGGTACTGCCGTCGGTGATACCAAGCTGGCCGTGACCGACGACGTGCGGATCAACGGTGTCGCCATCGGCGCGTCGAACGATGCCTCGGCCGCGTCGAAGGCCGCCGCGATCAACGCCGTCAGCGACAAGTCGGGCGTCACCGCCACCGCCACGACCAAGGCGACCGTCGTAATCGACGCCGCCAAGCTCGTCGCCAACAACGACCTGGTGATCAACGGCACGACGGTTACCCTGTCGGATACCGCAGCGAACGGCGGTAACGGCGACGGCTCCATCTCGATGTCGGACCTCGTCGGCAACATCAACAAGGCGGGCATCAGCGGCCTGGTCGCTTCGAGCGATACCGACGGCAACCTGGTCCTGACCTCGTCGACCGGCAACGACATAACGCTGAAGGACGGTGCGGTCGCCGCCGGTGCCGGCATGGTCAAGAGCATGAAGGGCGATGACGGCGGTGCCTCGACGGGTGCCATCGCCACCGGCCTGACCCTGCGCGGTCGTATCGAACTGAAGTCGGACACCGGTGCGGAAATCCGCGTCGAAGGTTCGGGCGGTTCGACCGGCTCGCTCGCGAAGGTCGGCCTGTCGGCCCAGGGCGGCTCGGCTGCCACGGTCGGCGGCGCGCTGAACGTGTCGACCCAGGCGAATGCCGCAGTGGCGATGAACGCCATCGATAAGGCGCTCGACAAGGTCTCGTCGATCCGCGGCGATCTGGGTGCGGTGCAGAACCGCCTGCAGGTCACCGTCAACAACCTGACCACCACCTCGTCGAACCTGCAAGAAGCCCGCAGCCGCATCGAAGACACCGACTTCTCGTCGGAATCGACCGCGCTCGCCAAGGCGCAGATCCTCGGCCAGGCCTCGACCGCGATGCTCGCCCAGGCGAACCAGTCGCAGCAGGGCGTGCTGAAGCTCCTCGGCTAATCCCGGCTCCGCCGCCGCCGTTCCCCCTTGAAGAAGGCGGCGGCGGCGGAACTCCCGGCAACGGGACCAACCCCCGGCGACCATCACGGTCACCGGGGGTTTCGGCGTTTTCGATGCTCTATATATAGGGCGCCACGCAGATCCTCCTTGGCACGGGGAGGGGGGCCGTCGGCAGGACGGTGGAGGGGGGCTACCCCAGACGCCGCGTTACGTTAACAGAACCGTATCCCCGCGCAGGCGGGGATCCAGAGTCTCGATCGCAGCGACAGCGCCCGATAGCCCTGGATCCCCGCCTCCGCGGGGGTACGGCAGGGGGCGAGCGTATCCACTACTCCCCCGTACCCCGGCGAAGGCCGGGGTCCAGTCGGGGGACGTATCGCTTCTGTCGCCGACATCTCCCAACTGGACCCCGGCCTCCGCCGGGGTCCGCTCGAACGGCGGGCGCCGGGGGCTTTCCTACACTTGGTTCTTCACGCTAGCCTCATCTCCCGTTCGTTCTCATCGCCACCCCGCCGCGTCCGACGCACCGCCACA